>JBBRXD010000199.1:0-4673 GCA_038248775.1 Lysobacterales bacterium
CTTGCTGGTCCGCATCGATCCCAAGCAGGTGGCAGCGATGGTGCAGGCGTCCATGGAAGACCTGAAGCCGGCGGGCGAGGCAGTTGCTGGCGCGCCTCCGAAAATCGACAAGCCAGGCGCGCAGGCAGGCGTCATTGGAATCGAGGAATTCGCGAAACTCGACCTGCGGATCGGCGTCGTCGTCGAATGCGAATTCGTGGAAGGCTCGGACAAGCTGCTGCGGTTCGCGCTGGACGCGGGCGAACTGGGTCGCCGGCAGATTTTTTCCGGTATCCGCGCGGGTTATCCGGATCCCGCGGCGCTGGTCGGACGCAAGGTCGTGTTCATCGCCAACCTCGCGCCGCGCAAGATGCGCTTTGGGATTTCCGAGGGCATGGTGCTGTCGGCCGGTGGTGACGATGGCCTGTTCCTGCTCGACGCCGATCCCGGCGCGCAGGCAGGAATGACTGTCAAGTAGTCGCGAACCCCACGCGCCGGCGGTCCACCATGCAGGCACTCTTCCTGATCTTCCTCGCCGCAGCCTGGCTCAGCGAAGCGGTACTGGCCGTTGGCCTGGCGCCGAACGCAGAAGCGCGGCGCGCCAGTCTATCGCTCGGCTTGGCGACGGGCTTCGCGGCTCTGTTGTCCGCGCTGCTGGCTTCGCCGGATTTCCTGATTGCTTTGTTTTTCCTTTGCGTACTGCTGCAACTGGCCAGCGGGCGCGCGCAACCGGTGCGACTGGCGGCTGCCGCGCAGCGATGGCGAATGGCGCTACCGCTGCTTTCTGGCAACCTCGCAGTGCTGGCCTACTCTTTCACCGCGGGTCCGCATGCGCCGTTCGCCACGCTGTCGGCCAGCGTCGGGCTCACCATCGCACTCGTTTTGCTGGTGCCGGTGGCGATGGCCGTAGTGGACCGATTGCAGGTCTCGCTTGTGCCCACCTTCATGCGCGGGACGCCCATTGTTATCGTGACCGCAGCGTTGGCTGCGATTGGCCTGACCGGACTGGCCAAGGGCCTGCCATGGTGAGCCTGCTTACGATGTTGCTTGCGGTGTTTTTCGCCGCCTTTCTTCCTGCCTGGCTGCTGTTGCGCAAGCCGCGAATGGCTGCGCCCGGCGAAGCGGAACTCGTCGAACGGATCGAACGAGTGTTACCGCAGACGCAGTGCGGCCAGTGCGGCTATGCCGGCTGCAAGCCTTACGCGCTGGCCCTTGCGCGCGATGAAGCAGACATCAACCAGTGCCCGCCTGGCGGCGAAGCGGGCGTGCGGGCGCTGGCACTATTGCTGGGCCAATCACCCAAGTCAGTGAATCCGGCCAACGGCACCGAAAAACCGGTAATGGTCGCGCTGATCCGCGAGGCGGAATGCATCGGCTGCACCAAATGCATCCAGGCCTGCCCGGTGGACGCCATCGTCGGCGCGTCCAAGCGCATGCACACGATCCTCGCGGACTTGTGCACCGGTTGCGAGCTTTGCATACCGCCCTGCCCGGTCGATTGCATCGACCTGGTGCCGCCGCGCTAGCTATCGCGGCCAAGGCCGCTCCCACTAGAGTCTTTCGACCTTGTAACCGCGCGACTTCAACTGGCTGACCAGTCCGTCGGCGCCAACCAGGTGCAGGCTGCCAACCACGACCAGCGTGTCGTCGTGTTTCTCGTTATCTAGCATGGCACGCAGCTTCGGCAACCAGGCCTGGTTGCGGTCGACATTGATACGCTTGTACAGCTTGGGGTACTTCTGCTGCAGCTCCGCGCCCATGGCGTTTTCCAGCGCCTGGGCATCGCCGCGCCGCCAGATGTCATGCAGTTCGTCGATCTTGCCCTTCGGGTCATGCGCCTCGTCCAGGGTTTCGGACAGGGTCTGCTGCTGCTCGATCGGCGTCATGCTGTCGAGCGCGGCAATCTGGTCGTCTGCACTCTCAAGCCCGCGGGTGCGCTTGCCGGCGCGCGCCGCCAATCCCATCAGGTGCTGGTCGAGCCCGATCTTCGGGTCATAACCGTTCGCGGCCATTTCACGCAGGCTGATCACCATCGACACGAACCACGGTTCAATGCCCTGGAAATTATCAAGCGAAAAGCCACGCTTGCTCGCATATTGTTCAAGCCGCAGCCATTGCGCCGCGCTGACCGAAGACCTCAGGGTTTGCCCGTCCGGCAGGCGAGCCGCGCCAATCAGCCTGGCACCCAGCTCCGGCGAATTCATTTCTTCGGGCGACATTTCGAAGGCCAGCGCCTCGGCGTCTGCAAAGGCCGCATCCACCGATGCCGCCAGCGGATAGTCGGTGGGCTTCAGGGCATGGAACGAGCCGAGCAGGTACAGCGAGTTGTCGCCATCGCTGACCTTCCACAACAAGGGCTTCGGCGAGGTTTGCGCGAGGGCCGCGCCGCTTGCAACCAGCAGCGCCAGGCCGAACCCAATGATGGCTTTCGGAGCCCGGACCATCTTCAATTTGCCACCACTGCACCAGGCTTATGGGGCTTTTTCTCACCCGCGTTTACAGCCAGGTCGAGGCGATTGCTCAGTGGGGGCATCGGACAAGTTGAGAATTCACTGAACGCGCAAGGCGGGTTGTAGCCCTTGTTGAAATCCACCACCGTCATGCCATTCGCATCCGGGTACTCGGCATACAGGAAGCGGGCTGCGGCGTAGCTTTCGTGGCCGCTGGTGCGATCGGCGTAGATCAGGAACAACCGATGATCGCCTTCATCCACGGCTTCAAGCGTGTAGGACTTGCCATCCTTCTCGAAAGTGACCGTGCCAGGGTTGTCCATCGGCTCGACCATGCTGAGGATGTTGATGATGTCGATCTTCTTGCCCGGTGGATGCGCGGTGAAGCGCGCATTGAATCGAAAGGCAGGATCGATGGCGAAGCTCGGTATGCCCGGAAAGCTGATGCGGGTCGGGGCGAGCGCATCGCGCACGCGCAGTGCATATTTGCCACCTCGCTTGATGACGATGAAACTGGCGTCACCCTTGTTGAATCCGACCACCGTCGGCGTGCCATCGGCGTCGGCAATCAACTTGACCCTCCCGCTTGCGGGCTGGCCGTCGATGAGAATATCGGCACCGGCTTCGGGGGTGAATTCGATGTTACCGTCGCGGTCGAGGCTGACCAGGCCGATCTTCGGCGGGCCAGCCGCAAGGCGCGTGCCGTTGTCCGCTGCAGCGCCAACGCGTGTGTTGCCAACTTCAATCCAGTGCATGCCAACCAGTGACAACCAGCCATCTGGCTTGGTCAGCCGCTGCAGCCTGCCCGCGCGCCAGTCGGCGATCTCTTTCTCGTAGGCCGTCTTCTGCGCCTTCGCCGCTGCGTCGATGGCCGGATCCACCGGCGCTTCACCGCAAGCGCCAAGCATCGCGCTGGCCAGGACCATCGTCATCAGTAACTTGATAGCTTTCATAGATCTCATCTTCCCCGCAGGAAAAGTTTGTCCAGTTCGGATTTGCTCAGCTGCACCCATGTCGGACGGCCGTGGTTGCACTGGCCGGAACGCTCGGTCGCTTCCATGTCGCGCAACAGCGCATTCATTTCAGCCAGCCCCAGTCGCCGGTTGGCCCGCACGGAAGTGTGACAGGCCAGCGTCGAGAGTAGTTCATTGCGGGCCTGTTCCAGGACCCGGCTGTCGCCATGCTCGCGGAGATCGTTCAGCAGGTCCAGCACCAGTGCCCTTGGTTCCAGGTCGGCCAGCAGCGCAGGTACCGCCCGCACGCTAAGCGCCTGCGGCCCGGCGCGGCGCAATTCGAAGCCCAGCGCCGCCAGGGCCTCGGCGTGCTGCTCGGCGACGTCGGCCTCGCGCTCCGCAACGGCCAGCGAGACCGGAACCAGCAAGGGTTGAGAACGGATTCCGCTGCCGTCCTGCGCATCCTTGAGGCGTTCGTAGGTGATTCGCTCGTGCGCGGCGTGCATGTCCACCAGCACCAGTCCCTGCGCGTTTTCGGCCAGGATGAAGATACCGTGCAACTGCGCGAGCGCGAAACCCAGGGGCGGGGCCTGCGCATCGTCGGCTTCCGGCAGCCGCGACGCCGCGGCGGCGTTGTCGACCGGGGCTTGCGGGTCGCCATAAAGCGCGGCATAGCCCGCCAGTGTGTCGCGCACCGGCAAGCTCATCGCCGACTGGCGGTCACCTGTCCAGCCGGCATATCCAGCTGCGGCGGCTTGTGCAGGCGCGGCCGCCGTTATTGCCGCTGCGCCGGCACGCGTACCCGCCAGGGCTTCGTGAAGCGTGCGAAAGACAAACTCATGCACCAGCCGGCCATCGCGAAACCGCACTTCATGTTTTGCCGGATGCACGTTCACATCGACGCGGCGCGCGTCCAGTTCCAGGAACAGCACGAACGCAGGATGGCGACCATGGAACAACACGTCGGCATACGCCTGGCGAACGGCGTGGGCAACGATACGATCCTTCACGGCCCGCCCATTGACGTAGAAATACTGCTGGTCTGCACTCGACCGCGACGCCGTCGGCAACCCAACCCATCCCTTCAGCGACAGCCCAGCAGCCGCATGGTCGATGCGCAGGCATTGGTTCACGAATTCTTCGCCGAGCGCTTCCGCCACGCGGCCATGCGCCTGGGCATCCGAAGGACCCGGCCGGTATTGCTTTCCGGGCTTGCCATTGTGCGAGACGCGCAACTCCACCTCGGGCCGCGCCAGGGCGAGCGAGCGCAACCATTCCTCCACGTGGCCCA
>JBBRXD010000200.1:0-4664 GCA_038248775.1 Lysobacterales bacterium
GATCGAAGCCTTCAGTGGCGGCGCTTACGCCAAGTGGGCGAAGGCCAATGGTCGCGACCAGGTGCGGTACTGGAAGGTGCACGACGCGCAACACTTCGATGCCTTCCTTGGCCTGCCCGTGCTGGGCGCGAGCTATCTGCCGATGCTGCCCTACGGTTACCGCGCGATGGACCGGATGTGGGCGCACGTGCTGGAAGGAAAGCCATTGCCCGACAGCATGGAAATCAATCCGCGCAAGCGCGCATCGTCGGCAACCGGTCTTGCGCCGCTGAGTGCGGAAGACCTTGCGATGCCCTGAGCGGTTTATCGCGGCCAAGGCCGCTCCTACACAGGTCAGGGCTGGGGTCGGCCCAGGATCAGGTCGGCGGCACGCTCGGCAATCATCATGGTTGGCGCGTTGGTATTGCCGCCGATGAGTTTTGGCATCACCGAGGCATCCACCACGCGCAGGCCGTGCACGCCGCGTACGCGAAGTTGTGGATCAAGCACGGCATCGGCATCGTCCGGCGCGCCCATCTTGCAGGTGCCGATCGGGTGATAGATGGATTCGGCCTTGCGCCGGATGAAGGCGAGCAACGCCGCATCGTCCTGCACTGATTGGCCGGGGAAGATTTCTTCGCCGCGGAACGGTGCGAAGGCTGCCTGCGCGAAAATCTGCCGCGACAACTTCACGCACTCGATCATCATCCTGGCGTCGTGGCCTTCGGCATCGTTCAGGTAGCCGGCGTCGATCACCACCTTGTCGGCGGGATTGCTGCTGGCCAGGCGCAGACGTCCGCGGCTGCGCGGGCGCAGGTAGCAGGCATGCACCGTATAGCCGAAGCCTGGCAACTGGTTGCGACCATGGTCGTCGAGTTGCGCCGGAACGAAGTGGAACTGGATGTCGGGGCGCTCGTCTTGAGCGAAGCGCGAGCGCAGGAAGGCGCCGGTCTCGGCGATGTTGCTGGTGCCCGGACCTTTCTTGAGCAGGTAGTACTCGAGCGCGATCAGCGCGTCGTTGGTCTTGTCGTAGGTGATGGGCTGCGTGCAACGCTGCATGGTGCAGATGTCGAGGTGGTCGTGCAGGTTGCCGCCGACGCCGGGCAGGTCCACGCGCACTTCGATGCCATGCTCGCGCAAATGCGCCGCCGGGCCGATACCCGACAGCATCAACAGCTGCGGCGAATTCAGCGAGCCGCCGCAGATCAACACTTCGCGGCTGGCGCCTTCGGCAAATTGCTTGCCACCCATCGAGTAGGCCACGCCGCTGGCGCGATCACCTTCGAACAGCACGCGCGATGCCACGGCGCCGGTCAGCACCTTGAGGTTTTTCCGCGAGCGTACCGGCTTGAGGTAGGCCTCGGCCGCCGAACTGCGCGAGCCCTTGCGGGTGGTGGTCTGGTACCAGCCCACGCCTTCCTGGTATTCACCGTTGAAATCCTGGGTCAGCGGCAATCCTGCCTGGTGACCGGCCTCGATGAAAACTGGTGAAAGCGGATTCTGGTACACGGGGTCGGACACGCCGAGGGGCCCGTCGCCACCATGCAGCGCACTGGCGCCACGCACGTTGCCTTCCGAACGTTTGAAGTAGGGCAGCACGTTGTCCCAGTACCAGCCCTTTGCGCCCAGGTCGTCCCATTCATCGTAGTCGGCGCGATTGCCGCGGATGTAGCACATCGCGTTGATCGAGCTCGAGCCGCCCAGCACCTTGCCGCGGGGCCACCACAGTCGTCGCCCGCCCAGGTTCGCCTCTGGCGCGGTGCTGTAGTCCCAGTTCACGCCCTTCTGGCCGATCAGTTTTGCCAGGCCGGCGGGCATGTGCACGAAGGGATGCCAATCGCTCGGCCCGGCTTCGAGCAGAAGCACGCTTGTTTCCGGATCAGCACTGAGGCGATTGGCCAGGACGCACCCGGCAGAGCCGGCGCCCACGATGATGTAGTCGTACAAAATAGAGTCTCGTCGTTAGGCCATCGAGGCTAGGCCGGTGGTCTAGAGCAATTGCTCGGGGGCCCGCTATGGCGGCGGGGCGGGGCATTGGCTATTGTGCGGCGTAAGCCACGGGGTTCGCATGAATTATTTCACCGCCATGCGCGGTTCGCTCAGGGTCTTGCGTGATCTGCATCGCGAATTCCCCGCCCTGCGTTGGAGTTTCGGGTATTTCTTCGCCCTGCTGACCGGCTATTACGTGTTGCGCCCGGTGCGCGACGCGATGGGCGCGGCCGCGGACGTGGAAGCCGTGTTTCCGCCGGCGCTGATCGCCTGGTTCTCGGCGCGGGGCATCGCCATAGGCGACTTCACGCTGCAGGCTTTGTTCACCGGCACGTTCGTGGTCATGCTCCTGTTGCAGCCGGTGTATGGCTGGCTGGTCAGCCGCTTCCCGCGGCGCGTGTTCCTGCCCGTCGTGTACCTGGTGTTCATGGCCTGTCTGGTCGGTTTCTACTTCGCCTTCCATCGCGAGACGCCCGGCCGCGGCGCGGTGTTCTTCATCTGGGTGGCGGTGTTCAACCTGTTTGCGGTGTCGGTGTTCTGGAGCTTCATGGCCGACGTGTTCAGCGATATCGAGGCGCGCACGGTTTATGGCTACATCGGTGCAGGCGGCACGCTGGGCGGGTTGGTCGGACCGTGGCTGACCAAGTCGATGGTGTTGTACGTGGGCGTGGCCAACATGATGTGGGTGTCGATCGCATTCATGGCTTTGTGCCTGCTTTGCATCCTGAAGTTGTCCGAACATGCCAAGCGCGTTGAAGCCCGGCGTGGGCGGTCCCACGACGACGCGATGGGTGGCCCCATCCTGGAAGGCTTGCGACTGGTGGCGCGCGATCCCCTGCTGCGCGCGCTGGCCATGCTGATGTTTTTCGGTGTGGGCGTGGGCACGCTGCTGTACAACCAGCAGCGCGAAATCGCCAAGCTTCTGTCGGAAGATGCGATGCGCACGCAGTTCTATTCCAACCTGGACCTGTGGATCAACCTGCTGACGCTCGGCATCCAGGTATTCCTGACCCGGCGCATCCTCACGAACTATGGCGTGGGCCCGGCATTGATGATCCCGGCGCTGGCGATACTCGCGGGTTACGCGATGCTGTCACTGTCACCGCTTCCCGCGCTGGTGGCAGTAGTGCAGATCGCCACGCGCGCTGGCGAATTTTCGCTGAGCAAGCCCGCGCGCGAAACCATCTATACGCGGGTGGACCGGCAATCGCGCTACAAGGCCAAGGCCGCCATCGACACGGTCGTCTATCGCGGTGGCGACCTCACGTTTGCCTGGGTGCACAAGGGGTTGCTGGTGTTCGGGACGAAAGTCGTATTCCTGGGCGGCGTCGCCATTGCCGCGGCCATGACCTTCGGCGCATGGCACGTGGTGCGCGAGCAGGCCAAGCTGCCTGTCGGGCACGACTGAAACAAGCCTGCCATGGCCTACTGCCCTCAACTACCGGCGACGGCATCGCCGCGTTCATGCTGCATTTGCTCGCGAGCCGCACCATAGGCGTCGTCAACGCCGATGTACAACCGGGAACGATCACCATGGCAAAACGTCTTGCTTCCAGCCAACGCCGTAGAACGCGTCGCATCGCGCTGATGCTGGTGCTTGCGCTGTCGTGGCCAATGGCTGCCGTAACGGCATCCGCCACTAATGCAACCACGACGCTAAACGCGCTATCGGAATCCGCGAAGATTCAGGCGCTCATCAGCACGGTTGAAAAGTCAGAGGGCTTGGTATTCATCCGCAATGGCAGCGCCCATGACCCCGCCCAGGCTGCCAGCCACTTGCGCCTGAAATGGAAGAATGCCGGCAAGCGCGTGCATACGGCCGAGGACTTCATCCGTTATTGCGCCACCGGCTCATCGCTCAGTGGCAAGCCCTACCAGATCCGGTTCGCCGATGGCCGGGCCGAGCAGTCGGCGGTCTATTTCCATGCGCAGTTGCGCCTCATCGAAGCTGGCCAGATCAAGGCCGGGCCGATCAACGCCCGTGCTGCCAAGCCCTAGCGCTTCGGCGACGGGCTGACCCACATGTTGATTTGCGCGGTGAAGACTTTTTCGCCGGCAATGTTGAGCACGTCCACGTTTACCGGCAAGTCGTAGCCCGACTCACTCGGCACCAGGTCAATGGCTGGCGTGGCGATGCCACGCAAGGTGCCGTTGGCTTTCTTCAGGTACTGCACGGTCATGCCTTTCGGAATCCAGCGCATGCCCGGTGGCAGGCTGGCGTCGGTCATCACGCCAGCGGTCAGTTCGGCCAGGTTGCACAGGGCGATAGCGTGCACCGTGCCGATGTGGTTATGCACGCGGCGGCGGTCGTGGATGATGGCCTCGCAACGGCCCGGCTCCAGCAGCTCGAAGCGCGGCGAGATGGTGCCGAAATACGGCGCCTTCCAGCACACGGCCTTGCTGAAAAACCAGGCGCCCAACGGACGCCGGCTCATGGATTGCCACGTTGAAAGCACGCTGGCCATTGCGGCAGTCCTCAGGCGGCGCGATGCATCTGCTGCGAGCGGTGCAAGGACGCCGACTCCAGGTCCGCCGAATCGAAGTCATCGACCGTGATGGCATCCCAGGTCAGCTCGCGCAACTCTTCCAATTGGGCTTTCTCGTCGGCGGTAATCCAGCCTTCGCGGACGCCTTCGCTCAATTGCTCGGCGAAGGTGAGCGCGGTGATATCGCTGTTCTTGAGCGCCTTCAGGAAC
>JBBRXD010000201.1:0-4624 GCA_038248775.1 Lysobacterales bacterium
CATCGCCATCGCCGAACACGTGGCCGGCAGCGCCGAAGCCTTCGCTGCGTTGATGAACCTCTATGCCAAGCGCATCGGCATGAACAACAGCAACTTCGTCAACGCGCATGGCCTGCCGGCGGAAAACCACTACAGCACCGCCCGCGACCTGGCCTTGCTGGGCCGCGCGACGATCCGTGATTTCCCGGAAATCTATGCCTACAACAGCATCAAGGAATACACGGTAGGCACCATCACCCAGCACAACCGCAACGGCTTGCTGTGGCGCGAAGGCAGTGGCGTTGACGGCATCAAGACCGGGCATACCTCCACCGCGGGCTATTGCCTGCTGGCTTCGGCCAAGCGCGGCGACCAGCGTTTCGTTTCCGTGGTGATGGGCATCACTGCCAAGTCGCAGGGCGAAGGTTTCCGCCTGCGCGAAAACGGCAACCTCAATTTGCTCGAATGGGGTTTCCGCTTCTTCGAGTCGCACCAGTTGTATGCCGCGAATGCAAAAATCGCCACGCACAAGGTCTGGAAGGGTACCGTCAACCAGATCAACCTGGGCATTACCGAGCCACTGGTGATTTCGGTCGAACGCGGTCGCTATTCGCAGCTCAAGCCGACCATGGACGTGGCCAAGACCTTGATTGCTCCCATCGCCAAAGGTCAGGTCATCGGTAAACTGCGGGTGACGCTGGACGGCAAGGTCATCGCCGAACGCCCGCTGGTGGCGTTGCAGGCCAGCGAGCAGGCCAACATCTTCAAGCGTCTGTGGCACAGCTTCTTGCTGTGGTGGAATTCCTGACCGCGAGCCAGGATTGAAGTGCCTCCGGTTTCAGACCGGCGGCAGGAAGCCAAGATCCGGCCGCGCAAAGCGACCCACGTTCGGGATCACCAGCGGAATATCGCTGCCCGACACGCCGTACCACTTCGCCAGCGTCGCGGCGTATTCGTCAACTGAGGTCGTCGGCAGCAGCTGGCCCTGCGATTCCACGGAATTTGGGCCGGCCAGATCCAGCGACGGGAAGCTGCCATACATGTCGCCGCCCAGCACCGATCCGCCCATCGCGAAATGGTGCGAGCCCCAGCCGTGGTCGGAACCGCTGCCATTGCTCTTCAGAGTACGGCCGAAGTCCGACGCGGTGAAAGTCACCACCTTGTCCTGGATGCCCATGCGCACCGTGGCCGCGTAGAAGGCGGCCATGTGGTCGGAGACGATGCGCAGTCGGTCACCGTGGTCAGCCAAGCTGTCGTGGTCGTCGAAGCCGCCCAGGCCAACGAAGAAGATCTGCCGCTTGTGGCCAAGGCGATCGCGCGAATCCACCATGCGCGCCACCATCTCGAATTTTTGCTGCACGTCCATGTAGTCCGAGACCAGACCCGGGTCAAGGTCTGCAGGCACGCCGGTGAAAAGGTCAGCGAAACTCTGGCCCGCGGCGAGCGAAGTGCCCATCAGGCTCTGCGCGGCAATGGCGCGGTTGTAAACGCGGGAGGCCTGCCGTTCGAGCATGTTGCCCGTGCGCGGATCGGCGTTAAGTCCATTCATCGCGTCAACGCGGTTGGTGTTCCAGGAAGACCAGAACGTGTTCGCGCCGGTATCGGAATTGATCGGGTAGGGCAGTACGGAGTTGCCGACCTGCCAGGCATTGTTGCCATTCAACGAAACACACATCGACACCGCAGTGGAGGTATTGGCCGCGGCCAGCAAGTCACCCATGCGTCCCGCCCAGCCGGTCAGCGTGGTGTAGTTGGGCACGCCCAGCTGCCAGAAGCGCTGCTGGTCGGAGTGCGAGAACAACTGCGGCGGCAGTTCGATGGTCTTGGTCTGGTACTGGGTGCGCGTGGTCGGATTGGCCAGCACGCCCACGTTGGGCAGGATCGCGACCTTGCCCTGGTCATACAGCGCCTTCAGTCGCGACATTTCCGGCGGCAGGCCAATCTGGCGACCATCGGTCATCGAGGGCGTTATCAGCGGCAGCAACTCTTCCCGCAGGCGGGTGATGCCGAGCGGTCGTGTCAACGATCCCTCGCGGCCCATCACATACGAGTTGTACGTGGTCTGGTCAAACGGAATAAGCGTATTGGCGCAGTCGTTGCCGCCAAACATGAAGAAGCACACCAGCGCCTTGTAGTCGGTAGGCAGCGCCGTAGCCGACATCGTGGCGGCAGCAGCCAGCGAATTGAGGCTGAAGCCGAAGCTGCCCAGCGCGCCCATGCCGGCTACGCCTGCCGCCGACATCAGGAACTGGCGGCGTGAGCGAAGCGATTTTTCCTCGTCCAGCAGCCGCTGGATTTCCTTGTTGCCGGGCAAGTTCATTTCTGCACCTTGTAGTCGGGCGCGATTTCAAAAAGCATCAGGGCCATCTTCACGCGATCCTTGGGCTGGGTCGACGGGACCCGGCCCACTGCGTTGACGATGATGGTTCGCGAAGCGCTTGACAGCCGGCTGCCGGTCAACAGCAGGCTCAGTTTGTCCACCAGCGCGCCGGGGTTGCCGGCCAGGGACTCCAGCGCGGCATAGTTGTGCCGATAGCCGGTTACGCCATCGACTTCGTTCATCACGAAGTATTCGATGAAGTTGTAGGAGTCCACGACCGTGCCTTCATGCAGGATCTGGAACTCGGGGCCGTAAACCACGCTCTGCGACATCTCGCCGGGCGGCAGGAAATTGGGGCTGTAGAAATTGAACACGCTGGGCGAGCTGAGCGGACGCTGCTGGAACACCGACTCCATCCACCAGACATTGAAGTCGAAGCGGCCATCGCTGGGTGGCGTGGTGAACACCCGGAAATACTGCGCCAGCATCTGTACCGGCTCGCGCAGGCGGCCCGCAGTTTGCGTCTGGGTCTGGGTAACGTCGCGCGCTTCAGTATCAAGCAGCACCGCACGGATCACCGCCTGCATGTCGCCGCGCACACCACTGCCATTGTTCGCAAACGCTGCCGCGACGCGGCCGACATAGGCCGGCGAAGGATTGGACTTGACCAGGCGCTGGATCAGTTGCCGGCCGACGAAGGGGCCCACGTTCGGATGGTTGAACAAGGTGTCGAGGGCGATCTTCAGGTCGCTGCGCGCGGTGCCGCCCGAGGCAATCACCACGCCATTGACGATGCTTTTCTGCGCGCCGGAGTGATAGGCCTCCAGCGGCGCCATTTGCGTGGTGATGTCGGCGTAAGTGCGGTAATAGCCCGATCGCGCCGAGTGGAAGCAGTACCACGATTCGATTGCCGGGTTGCAGCCGGCGTAGGTCCAGCCGGTCAACACCTTGGCCATGCCGCGGATGTCTTCCTGCGTATAGGTCGGGATCGGCTTGCCCAGCCCATCGAGCATGCGGGTGCCATCCGGATTGAGCTTCCACAAGCCGATGCTGAAAAGCTGCATCACCTCGCGGGCGTAATTTTCATCCGGCAGCCGGCCGGTGGCCAGGTCTTCCTTCCTGTTGCCGATGTGCGACAGCCAGTAGCCCATCGCTGGCGACAGCGTTACCTCTTCAAGCAAGGTACGGTAGTTACCGAAAGCATTGGCGGCGAGCACGTCGTAATAGGACGAATTGCGGATGTTGTTGACGTCGCCCACCACGAAGATCTGGCTGAGCCCCCAGGTAACCCGCTGGCGCAATTGGTCTGGCCCGGTGATCGCCTGCTTCCAGAACGACTCGATCGCGTGCCGGTTGCTGAAGTCGTCAATGTTGACGCCCAGCGACTTCAGGTAGAGCACATGCGAGTAGTGCGATGCCCGCGAGAGCGTGAACTGGCTGTTGATCCAGTTGCTGTAGGTGCTGCGGGTCAAAGCCGTCGCCTCGGCCTCGGTCGGGCCGAAGGTCGCCTGGTTGAGGAAGCGCGAAGCTTCGCCGACGGAGATGGTGGACTTGACCGGTTTGCCGCCGCCGCCTGGACTTGCCTTAACCGGGGCGGCTGAGGTGGAGGTTGGTTGCGAGCTGGTCCCGGACCCGCGGTCGTAGTTCGCCGCCAATGTGGCCAACGTCGCCACGCCCAAAGCCAGTATCCAGGTTCGACGGGCAGACATGGTAGAAACCTCTACGCGGGCTAAGGGGACAGGTAGTGCATTCATACTATCGCATTCAGATCTCCATTCAGGATGTGACCTGCTTCAAATATCTGGAAGTCCCATCGCCCTAGTAGACAACCACGCTGCGGATCGACTCGCCCCGGTGCATCAGGTCGAAGGCCTCGTTGATCCGGTCCAGCGGCATGGTGTGGGTAATCAGCGAGTCGATGTCGATCTTGCCGTCCATGTACCAGTCCACGAGTTTGGGCACATCGGTGCGGCCACGGGCGCCGCCGAAGGCGCTGCCGCGCCAGTTGCGGCCGGTCACCAACTGGAACGGGCGAGTTGAAATTTCGGCACCGGCCTCGGCCACGCCGATGATCACGCTGGTGCCCCAGCCCTTGTGGCAACACTCCAGCGCCTGGCGCATCACTTTGGTATTGCCGATGCACTCGAAGCTGTAGTCGGCGCCACCTCGGGTCAGGTTGACCAGATAGGGCACGAGGTCGCCCTCGACTTCCACCGGATTTACAAAATGGGTCATGCCGAACTTTTCCGCCATCGCGCGCCGGCCCGGATTCAGGTCAACGCCGATGATCATGTCCGCACCAGCCAGGCGCGCGCCCTGCACGAC
>JBBRXD010000202.1:0-4622 GCA_038248775.1 Lysobacterales bacterium
CCGCCCCGAGGCGGTGATGACGCTGCTGGCCAATGGTGCCGATGCGCGCAGCGCCGACAACGAGGGCAACACGCCATTGCATCACGCCGCGCGCAGCACCGACCCTGCGGTGGCGGCGCTGTTGCTCGACGCCGGCGCGCACGTGGACGCGTTGAACAGCGAAGGCTTCGGCCCGCTCGCCATCGCCTGTGCCTCGGGCAATTGGCGGCTGGCGCGCTTTCTGATCGAACACGGCGCGCGACCGGAACCCGCAGGTGGGCAACCGGCATTGCTTGCCGCCGTTTCCGGCGATGACGATCCGGGCGGCGCGCAGTTGCTGCTTCGGCACAAGGCGCGCGTTGATGCCCGCGGGCAGGACCAGCGCACGGCGTTGATGCAGGCCTGTGCCGCTGGCAATGCCGAAGTGGTCGCGTTGTTGCTCGATGCGGGCGCGGACCGTAATGCACATGATGGCCATGGCCTGACGCCGCTACTGGAAGCCGCGGGCTATGGCCACACGGCCGTGGTGCAGCGACTGGCCTTGGCCAAGCCCGACCTGATGGCCGTCGACAGCCAGGGTCGCAATGCACTGATGCTGGCCTGCATTGCCGACGCCGAACCGGCCCTGCTGCGCCAGTTGATCCAGATGGGCGTGGACCCTTCGCGCGGCGATGCCGATGGCAAGCGGCCCATCGACATTGCCATTGAGCACGGTCGCTGGCCGCTGGTATCGGTGCTCGATCCCGATTACATATTGCCCGCTAGCGTCGCGGAAGGCTTGGCCGATGGCGAGGCCGGGCGCACGCCGCGTCAATTGTTGCAGGGCGCGTTGGCGGCGCAGGACCCGGACGGCGCGAGCGCGGCCCTGGCATTGGGTGGTGGCATCGGCTCCGCCGCTTTGGTCGAACTGCTGCTTGAATTTTCAGTGGAAGAAGACCTGTGGGCCTTCGACTGGTTGTGTCGTAATGGTGCGCCCGCTGATCGTGCGATTGCCGGTGGTGACAGCGTGGTCTTTCGACTGCTCGACGCGGGCGCGGCAAGCCCCGCTCCCCTGCTGCGCCTGCTCGAACGCGGCGTTGCCGTGGGCGGGCGCGGTGGCTTGGCGAGATTCCTCGGCGCCTGCCTCAGCGGCGAGCAAACGCGACGTGGCGCCGAGCAGATTGCGCTGGCCCTGCTCGAGCGCGGCGCCGATGCGTTTGCCGGCGCGCCCGGTCAGGATGCACCCCTGGTCACTGCAATCGCACTTGGTTGGCAGCGACTGGTGGACGCGCTGCTGGCGCTGGGCGTGGATCCCAACGTTCGCGATGCGCGTGGCCACGGCGCAATCCACGTGGCTGCCTCGCTCGGTCGAGAAACTGCCTTGCGATCCTTGATCCGCGCGGGTGCCTTGCCGCAGGCGCGATCACCCGACGGCCAGACCGCGCTTGGAATGGCCCTGGCCGGGGGGCGAACCGACCTGACTTACTGGCTGGAATGGCGCAACTGGAGTTTGCCGGGCCGTCCGCTATTGCCGATGGATTTGCCCGCAGCCGCGATGGCCGGCGACGCCGATGCGGTGCAGCGCCTGCTCGATCTGGGCCTGCCAGTGGATTCGATGGATGCACATGGCTGCACGGCATTGCTGCGCGCGGCAGGTGGTGGGCAAGCGGATATCGTTCGTCGCTTGCTTGAAAAGGGTGCCGACGCCAGTGCCCGCGCCCGCACCGGCGCAACGCCCTTGTCGGCGGCCATCAGCATGCGGCATGCGCCGGTCGTCGAATCGCTGTTGCAGGCCGGTGCTGATCCAGACCAGGCCTTGCCCGGCGGCGTGACGCCCTTGATGCTCGCCGCAGCACTCGGGCTGCCGGAAATCGCCGGTCGCCTGCTTACCCAGGGCGCGGCGGTGGACAGCGTGGACGAGCAGGGATTGAGTGCCCTGCATTGTGCTGCGCTGCATGCTTTCACGGCCCGCGACCGGCAACGCGTGCTTGCCTTGTTCGACTTGTTGCTGCTGGCCGATCTGCCGGCCGATACCGCCAACGCAAGCGGCCACACGCCACTATTGTTGGTGCTGGGCGCGCGCGCCGAAGCCGGCGTCGCCTGCGACGAGGACGTGTTGCTGGCTGTGCTCGAGCGTCTGTTCAACGAAGGCGTGTCGCTGGATGTGCAGGACACGCGCGGCCTGGGCGCGCTGCACCTGGCGGCGATGCACGGCCTGTTGTCGGTGGTGCAGCGCCTGCTGCGCGAGGGCGCCAATCGTGGCCTGCGTGATTCGCTCGGGCGCACGCCCTACGACCTGGCCCTGCTGCGTGGTTACGTGGACATCGCCTCGGAATTCGAGCCGGCGCGCCCACCGCCGTCGCTGGCGCGTTTCCTGCGTGAGCCGCGCTGAACCCACTTCGAATATCGGGCTAGCGTTTGTCGGCTTCGAACAGTTTTTCCAGGTCCGCCAGCGCCTGCTGCGACGACGCGATCAATGCCGCCTCGTCGTCATAGACCAGGTGTTGTTCGCGCAACATGTCTTCGTCGTGCTCGCGGAAGCGTTCGCGGCGTTCGGCCGCGACATCGGGCGGAACGCCCAGGGCTTCCAGCACTTTCTGGCTCAGTTCCAAGCTGGAATGGAAGGTCTCGCGAACGATCACTTCAACCCCCAGGTCCATCAGCTTGAAGGCGTGCTGGCGGTTGCGGGCGCGGGCGAAAACCCGCAAGTGTGGATAGAGCCGCTTGAGCAGACGCGCGGTGCGAACCGTGGTATCGGCATCGTCGGTGGTCAGTACGAAGACTTCAGCCTGCTCGGTGTGCGCTGCACGCAACAGATCGGCGCGGGTCGGGTCGCCAAAATAAATCATCGTGCCGAAGCGGCGTGACAGTTCGACTTGCTCAACGCTGTGTTCCAGCGCGGTGAAGGGCACGCCCTGCGCGCGCAGCATGCGGCCAACGATCTGGCCCATGCGCCCGAAGCCGGCGATGATGACTCGCGGATTCTCGTGGTCGATCGGATCAGCTTCGCGCGCCACCTTTTCCTTGGGATGCTCGCGTAGCCAGCTTGACGCAGCGATGACCAGCAACGGCGTCGCTGCCATGCTCAGGCTGATGATGGCCACCAGCCGATCGCGCAGGATGGAATCAATCAGCCCGACCCGGAATGCATCGCTGAAAACCACGAAGGCAAATTCGCCGCCCAGCGCCAGCACCGAACCGAGCATCAGCGCTTCACGCGCGGGCAATCGTCCCGGGCGCATGCCGATGGCAAACAGGATCACGCCCTTCAGTGCGAGCAAGGCGACGACGCCCGCGGCAATCAGTGCCGGTTCCGCCATTACCCGGTTCAGGTCGACGCTCATGCCGACCGCTATGAAGAACAGGCCCAGCAGCAGTCCCTTGAATGGTTCGATCTGTGCTTCGAGTTCGTGCCGGAATTCCGAGTCTGCCAGCAACACACCGGCAAGGAAGGCGCCCAGGCCCATCGACAGACCGCCCCATTGCATCAGCCACGCGGTGCCGACCACTACCAGCAACGAGGTGGCGGTGAACACCTCGCCCATCTTGGTCCAGGCGACGGCACGGAACAGTTGCCGCAACAACAGCCGGCCGCCGACTACCACCAGCGCGATCATGCCAACCGCGCGAATCACCGCGTCCAGCGGCGGCGCCGATTGCGCAGCGGCCTTGGCCTCGCCGAGCAAGGGGATCAGGGCAAGCAGGGGAATGGCGGCCAGGTCCTGGAACAGCAGGATTGCGAACGCCATGCGTCCGTAGCTTGAGGTCAGTTCCTTGCGCTCGGCCAGCAACTGCAAGCCCACCGCCGTGGATGACAGGGCCAGGCCGAGGCCGATCACCAGGTTGGTCTTCCAGCCCAGACCCATCATCGCGGAGGCGGCGCCAATCGCGAGCGCGGTGATCGCCACTTGCAAGCCACCGATGCCGAACACCTGGCGACGCATCACCCACAGGCGCGACGGTGACAATTCCAGGCCGATGACGAACAGCAACATCACCACGCCCAATTCGGAAAACGCCAGCACGCTGGCCGGGTCTTTCACCAGCTTCCAGCCGAAGGGCCCCATCAGCACGCCGGCGACCAGGTAGCCGAGCACGGCGCCCAGGCCCAGGCGCCGGAACAAGGGCACCGCCACCACGGCCGCGATCAGGAAGATCAGGAAGAGTTCGAGGTTGCCTTGTCCGTGCATGTACCCTCCGCGTCGCACCGATTATGCCGCGACCGCGACCTCGGCGGGCCGGGCAATCGTATGCAGTAGACTGCGGCCTTCATCGACCGGAGTCGAATCCATGCGCAAGCTTGCCCTCGCTGTATTCGGCCTGCTCCTCGGCGGCGGCTTGTTGCCCGCCACTTCGGCAGCCCCTGCGCCCGCCAAGGCCCGGCCCGTCGAGGCGATCTCCACGCTGCGCGTGGATGGCGAACTGGTGATCGACACGCAGGGTCGGGTTGAGCAGATCAAGTTCGACACGCCGCTCGATGAGGCGTTCGACGCGCCGCTCAAACGCGCCGTTGGCCTGTGGCAATTCAAGCCGGTGCAAGTGGATGGCATGGTGCGACGTGTCAGTACGCCCGTGCGCATCACCTTGGGCGCGGTCGCCAAGGACAAGGGTTTCGAGATCCGGGTGGACAACGTCGTGTTTCCTGATCGGGCCCTGGACAATGC
>JBBRXD010000203.1:0-4552 GCA_038248775.1 Lysobacterales bacterium
CGTGGTTTCGTGATCGTGGACAAGCACCAGCGCAGCCCGAAGTATCCGGAAATATTCGCGGCCGGCGTCTGCGTTGCGATCCCACCCGTCGAAGTGACTCCCATCGCCACCGGCGCGCCAAAGACCGGCTTCATGATCGAATCGATGGTGACCACCATCGTGCGCAACATACAGGCCGACCTGGCCGGGAAACCGGCGGATTTCGAAGGCACCTGGAATGCGGTTTGCCTGGCCGACATGGGCGATACAGGCGTCGCTTTCGTGGCATTGCCGCAGATTCCGCCGCGCAACGTCACCTGGGCCAAGACCGGCAAATGGGTGCACCTGGCCAAGGTCGCATTCGAAAAATACTTCCTCTACAAGATGCGCCACGGCACGTCCGAGCCCGTCTACGAGAAATACATCCTCGGCATGCTCGGCATCGAGCGTCTGAAGGAAGTGAAGCCATCCGCGTCGGCGGCTCCGACATCCAACCCAAACTGAGGACATCATGATGAACCTTGATCGAGCCGTACTCGCCTTTGCCGGCGTCATGGTGCTGGTAAGCGCCGCACTGAGCTATTTCGTGTCGCCGATGTGGTTGCTGCTGACCTGCTTCGTCGGCCTGAACCTGATCCAGTCGAGTTTCACTGGCTTCTGCCCGGCAGCGATGGTCTTCAAGAAGCTGGGCGTGCCCGGCGGCGGTCCCGCGTTCAAATGAAAGCAGGCATGCGACTGATTGGCGCCGCGCTTGTGCTCGGACTTGCCGCTTGCTCCGGCGAGCAGTCGGGTTCCGCGGCTGCGCCCTTGCCCAAGCTTGAGACGATCACCGTGACCGCCGGTGGCGAAGGCAGTGGTCGCAGTTGGGATGGCGTGGTCGAGGCCGTGCGCCAGGCCGAGTTGTCAGCGCAGACCAGTGGTCGGGTGACCTCGGTTGAAGTGGACGTCAACGATGTCGTCGTTGCAGGTCAGGTCCTGTTGCGCCTGACGGCCGTCGAGCAACAAGCCGGGGCATCGGCCGCGCGTGCGCAGTTGCGTGCAGCCGAAGCCATGGCTGCCGAGGCCGCGGCCAATTACGCTCGCTACCAGGCGCTCGCCGCGAAGCAGTTTGTCTCGCGCCTGCAACTCGACCAGGCGCGCGCCGCGCGCGATGCCGCCGCCGCCAACCGGGACGCCGCGCGCGCCCAGCTTGCCCAGGCCGGACAACTGGCCGATTACACGGTCGTGCGCGCGCCCTTCGCAGGCATCGTCAGCGCACGCCATGTCGAACCCGGTGAGAGCCTGAGCCCGGGCCAGCCACTGGTCGCCGTGCACGCGCCGGGCGCGCTGCGCATCGAAGTACACGTGCCGCAGTCGGACGCCGACGCGATTCGCGCGCTTGGCGCGGCGCGCGTGGTGCTCGACGACGGTCGTTCAATGGACGCGGCGACCGTGGTCGTTTTCCCCGCGGCCGATCCGTCCACCCATAGCGTCGGCGTGCGCGTCACGCTGCCCGACACCACCAACCCGCCACGTCCTGGTTCCACCGCCAAGGTGCAGTTCCCGATTCCCGGCGCTGCCGGCGTCGTGCACGTTCCGCAGTCGGTAGTAGTACAGCGCGGCGAAGTGTCGGGGGCGTACGTGATCGAGGGCAACCGGCTTTCACTGCGCCAGTTGCGCCTGGGCCGCCGCATCGGCGACCAGGTGGAAGTGCTGGCCGGACTGAAGGCAGGTGAAACCCTCGCACGCGATCCCGTTGCGGCCCTGCAGGCGCTGGCAGCGCAGCGCAAGGCGGCGGAAGCCAGCCAATGAGCGATCCGCATTCGGGCGCGCGCTTCGGCCTGTCCGGTCGCCTTGCCGCTGCCTTCCAGGGCAACCCCCTGACGCCGGTGCTGGCGATCCTGGGCCTGTTGCTTGGCTTGGTCGCCGTGTTGATTACGCCGCGCGAAGAAGAGCCGCAGATCGACGTGACGATGGCGAACGTGTTCGTGCCCTTCGTCGGCGCCAGCGCGCGTGATGTCGAACAACTGGTGAGCACGCCGCTCGAGCAGAAGCTGCTCGAGATCGAGGGCGTGAAGCACGTCTATTCCACCAGTCGCCCGGGGATGGCGATACTGACGGTGGAATACACCGTCGGCGTCGAGCGCCAGCCGGCGATCGTGCGCCTGTACAACCAGATCTATTCCAACCAGGACTGGCTGCCCGTTGGCCTGGGTGTCGGCCAGCCGCTGGTGAAACCCAAGGGCATCGACGATGTGCCGGTGATGAGCCTGACCTTGTGGTCCGACGATGGCGCTTCGGCGACGCCGGGTGATGGCTGGCGCGGCCCGGTTGAATTGGCCGAGGTCGCGCATGCACTGGAAACCGAGATCAAGCGCATTCCCGGAACGCGTGATGTCTACACCATCGGCGCGCCTGACCGGATTGCCGCGGTAACGCTGGATGCATCGAAGCTAGCTGCCTACAACCTGACTGTTGCCGACCTGGTGCAATCGTTGCAGGCGGCCAATTCCGTGCGTCAGTTGGGCGAGCGGGTAGGCAGTGACGGCACGATTCCGGTGACGGCTGGAAGCTTCCTCGTTGATGCCGATGCGGTTGCGGGCCTGGTGATCGGATTGAAGGATGGCAAGCCGGTCTTGTTGTCGGAAGTTGCCGACGTGCGCGCTGGCGGCGATACCGCAACCCGGTATGCCTGGCACGGCGCACCTGCGGGTCGAGCCGGCCCGGCTGGCGGCCTTGCACCCGCCGTCACCATCGCCGTGGCCAAGAAGCCCGGCAGCAATGCCGCTGACATCACCGGCGCGGTGACCCGTCGCATCCAGGAACTGAAGGGCGAGCTGATTCCGTCGGGCGTGAACGTCAGCATTACCCGCGACTACGGCCAGACCGCTACCGACAAAGCGATGAAACTGATCCAGAAGCTGGTGTTCGCCACCGGGTCGGTGGTGTTGCTGGTGTTGTTCGCACTGGGCTGGCGCGAAGCCATCGTCGTCGGCAGCGCCGTTGTGCTGACGCTTGCCGTCACGCTGTTTGCGTCGTGGGCGATGGGCTTCACCCTGAATCGCGTGTCCTTATTTGCCCTGATCTTTTCGATCGGCATCCTGGTCGACGATGCGATCGTGATTGTCGAAAACATCCACCGGCACATGGCGCGCGGCGGCAAGACGCTTCGCGAGGCGATTCCGCCGGCGGTGGATGAGGTCGGTGGCCCGACCATCCTCGCAACCTTTACTGTTATCGCTGCGTTGTTGCCGATGGCCTTCGTGTCGGGCCTGATGGGGCCGTACATGCGGCCAATCCCGATCAATGCGTCGGTGGGCATGCTGTTGTCGCTCGCCATCGCACTGGTGGTCACCCCCTGGTTATCGCTGAAGCTGCTGTCGCGGCACGGTGTGGCTCCTGCCAGCGAGGCGCCACCGACAGAGTCGTTCCTGCATCGCAGCTTCGAAAAACTGATGCGCCCCTTCCTGGACCCGGAAAAAGGATCGCGCCGCCGATTCATATTTTTCGGCAGCATCGTCGGACTGGTCCTACTTTCGGCATCGCTGGCAGTGATGCAGTTGGTGGTGTTGAAGATGCTGCCCTTCGACAACAAATCGGAGTTCCAGGTGGTCGTGGACCTTCCGGAAGGTCGAACGCTGGAGGACACCAATGCCCTGTTGACCGAACTCGCCGCTGTCGTGGACAAGGTGCCGGAAGTACTCGATTACCAGGGTTATGCCGGTACTTCCGCGCCGATGAACTTCAACGGACTGGTGCGGCAATATTTCCTGCGCAGCGGCAGCAATGTCGGCGACCTGCAGGTCAACCTGATAGACAAGCACGAGCGCGACCGGCAGAGCCATGAAATCGCCCGCGACCTGCGCCCGCTGCTCGCAGCAGTGGGCAAGCGTCACGGCGCATCGGTGAAAGTGGTCGAGGTGCCGCCGGGCCCGCCGGTGCTGTCGCCGCTGGTCGCTGAAGTCTATGGACCGGACTACGCACGCAATCGCCAGCTTGCCCTTGCGCTGGAAAAGCGATTCAAGCAGACCGACGGCATCGTTGACGTCGATACCAGCGTCGAGAGCGGTGCGCCGCGCGAAACCTACGTGGTCGATCGCGTTCGCGCCGCGCGCCTGGGCGTGCCGCAGTCGGCGATCAGCGATGCGCTGGCCGCCGCCGTGCCCGGACTCGACGTGACCTACCTGCATGACGGCGCGTCGAAATACGCAAGGCCGGTGCGCTTGCGCATGGCGGCCTCGGAACAGGCCACGCCCGACCGCCTGCTGGCGCTTCGCGTACGCGGCTCGCAGGGCCAGCTGGTGGCGTTGTCGGAACTGGTGACGGTGCAAACCTCGCCCTGGGACGGCGCGATCATGCACAAGGACCTGCTGCCCGTGGTGTATGTCACCGGCGACGAGGCTGGCGAGCTCGACAGCCCGTTGTACGGCATGTTCTCGCTGGTGGCCAGCTTGCGCGACGATCCGGTGGACGGCACCGCCATCGAACAATCCTTCATCGCGCAGCCGGCCGATACCAGCAGCTTCGCCATCAAGTGGGATGGCGAGTGGCAGATAACCTACGAAACCTTTCGCGACATGGGCATCGCCTATGC
>JBBRXD010000204.1:0-4545 GCA_038248775.1 Lysobacterales bacterium
ACAGTGGTGAAACGCCGGTGCGGGTGTTCGAGTCCGGAGCCATCCTGCAGTACCTGGCCGAGAAATTCGGCGCCTTCCTGCCCGCCAGTGGCGCAGCGCGCGCCGAATGCCTGTCCTGGCTATTCTGGCAGGTAGGCAGCGCGCCTTTTCTGGGCGGTGGCTTTGGTCATTTCTATGCCTATGCGCCCGCAAAGTTCGAGTACCCGATCAACCGCTACGCCATGGAGGTCAAGCGCCAGCTTGATGTGTTGGACCGCCAGTTGGCAGGGCATCGTTTCTTGGCGGGAGACCACTACACCATCGCCGACATGGCGGTGTGGCCCTGGTACGGCGCGCTGGTCACGGGCGAGCTTTACGAGGCAGGCGAGTTCCTCGCCGTGCATGAGTACAAACATGTGCTGCGCTGGACCAACGAGATTGCACTGCGTCCAGCCGTGCAGCGTGGGCGCAAGGTCAACCGTGCCTGGGGTGAGCCGTCCAGCCAGCTGCTCGAGCGCCACGATGCCAGCGACTTCGATACCCAGACCCATGACAATGTGGCCCCTTCCGCCAAGGGCACGCCATGATTACTCTGTACGACTGCGTCACCGCGCCGAGCCCGGATCTTTCTGGCTGAAAAGGCCTGCATCACGAAACTGTGCAGATCGACCTCCGCGGAAGATATCTGCAAGAATCGACGCGACAGTCCAAAAACGGCCAGGAACCGACGGTCGATCAAGCCAATTGCCTACCCGAAAGCGGACGTTTGCGACCGGCAGAAACGGGTCGGTTTGAGCCAGTGACGCGGTCAGTACCCGAAGCCTGCTTAGCGGTCGCTGGCACGCTGGTCAACCAGGGCGGCGCCGAGGGCGGGGTTCGCACAGGAAGCCGGCCAGGGATGGCTGGCCGGTCGACCCTGAGTCCGCAGGAGCGGCGACGCCGGGGCGACCAGGGCGGGTCGCGGACTGGGTGACGTTCAGGCTCGTGACGCGGAAATTCTGGGAAGGGCTGTCGCGGCCAAGGCCGCTCCCACAAAGGCCGCTCCTACAAGGGCCAGAGGATTGATGTGGAAGGGGTTTGCGGGCATAATCGCCGGCTCGCTGCAATCTTTTGCTGGGCTGCGAGGCCGATTTCGCCCGGGCCATGGGCGAAGCCACCGATAGTCGAGGTATGTCATGAGCCGCATTTGTCAGGTCACCGGCAAGAGCGTGATGAGCGGTAACAACGTCTCGCACGCCAACAATGCCACCCGCCGCAAGTTCCACCCCAACATCCACGAGCGTCGTTTCTGGGTCGCCAGCGAAAACCGCTGGGTCAAGTTGCGCGTTTCGTCCCATGGCCTGCGTACCATCGACAAGGTGGGTATTGACGTGGTGCTCGCTGAAATCCGCCACCGCGGCGACAAGGTCTAAGGAGAACTGACATGTCATCCAAGCGCGACAAGATCCGCCTGATCTCCACGGCCGGTACCGGTCACTTCTACACGACCGACAAGAACAAGAAGACCACGCCCAACAAGTTCGAATTCCTCAAGTACGATCCCGTCGTGCGCAAGCACGTCGCGTACAAAGAAGCCAAGATCAAGTAAGCGTCTGTGCGGGAGCTATGTGGGAGCGGCCTCGGCCGCGATTCCCACCCAAAACCAAGGCCCCTCACAGGGCCTTTCGTTTCTTCAGCTAGCGAGTTGTTTCCTGGTGTAGCGCAACATCAACCCAGAAACACCACACCCAAAAAAGCCAGCACCATCCCCACAATCCCCGGCAACACACGCAGCGCGTAGGCCTTGCCACCCTGGATAACGGCAACCGCGCATTTCATCATCGAATTCGTCGTCAACGCCGCGCAGATCGACAGCAGCGCCAAGCGGTCCTCTACCAAGCCCGCCGCCGCCAGCTGCGCTGCCGATGCCGACGCCGCGTGCACATCGGCCAGTCCCGACAAGGCCAATACCCAAGGCAGGCTGGCGTTGCCCAATTGGTCGCGAGCGATGGCGGCCAGCAGGAAGATCACCGCCAGCACCGCCACGAAGACCAATGCCTGCCTCGGTTGCAGTGCGCGCGGTCCCGCCAGCTCGCGCGCGTCCACGGTCGCGGCATCGGCGCGGAAGCTGGCGATAGCGGCGGCAACGAAGGCCGCGACGCCCGCGGCCACCAGCGGCCACGTGGCCTTGGCCAGCAGCGAGGGTGACAGGGTCGCGAGCACGATGGCGAGTTGGATAACCGTGCCCACGTTCGACACCAGCGCCGCGCTTGCCAGCGAACCGGCGAGCTGCGGCGTGGCCCGGGCGCGGGCACCGAGCGCCGCGATGGTTGCCGTGCTCGACACGAAACCGCCGACCAGGCCGGCGAGCGCGAGTCCCAGCCGCGGGCCGAGCGTGCGCAGGGCGACATAGCCGGCACTGCTCACCGTCATCACCGCCACCACCAGCAACCACAGCTTGCGCGGTACCAGCGCACCCCAGGGGTCGATCGCTTTGTCCGGAAGCAACGGCAGAACCACGAAGGCGCAGGCGAGCAGCAGCAGGATGTCTTCGAGCTCCTGCACGGTCAGTCCTTCCCGGATGAACTTGTGCATGCTGTTCTTTGCCGCCAGCAGCAGGGCGACGATCACGGCCAGGCCTGCGGCCAGCCCGGGCGAGCGCATCGCCATCACGCCCAGCAGGAAAGTCGCAATCATCGCGAACTCGGTGGTCAGCCCCGGGTCGGTTATTCGCGTGCGCCGGTAACCGGCCAAGGCAAGCGCGGCCACCGCGATGGCCCCCGCCACGATGCCGAACGGCCCCAACCAATGGGCCAGCGCGCCTACCAGCGAACAGAGCATGAAAGTGCGCACGCCGGCCACGTCGCGGCTGGGCCCGCTGCCCTTCGCCCGCTCACGCTCGACGCCTATAAGCAATCCGACGCCAAGGGCGCCGGCGAATCCGAGGGCTTGGGCAGCGAGGACATCCATGCTGCGAGGATGCCTTGTGCGCTCCGCCGCTGACAACGACCTGCGCGCGGACCTAGCCGGTCGCGGCGACTTTCAGCGGGCCAATCGCTCGCGCACCAGCGAATCGACCACCGCCGGATCGGCCAGGGTCGATATGTCACCCAGCTGCTCGGGCGCATTTTCAGCGATCTTGCGCAGGATGCGGCGCATGATCTTGCCCGACCGCGTCTTCGGCAATCCCGGCGCCCATTGCAACCAGTCCGGCGTGGCGATCGGGCCGATCTCGTGGCGCACGTGCGCGATCAACTGCCGGCGCAGCGCATCGGTAGGCTCGACGCCCGAGTTCAAGGTCACGTAGGCATAGATTCCCTGGCCCTTGATGTCATGCGGTGCGCCCACGACAGCGGCTTCCGCGACATCCGGATGCGACACGAGTGCACTTTCCACTTCGGCAGTGCCCATCCGATGGCCCGACACATTGATCACGTCGTCCACGCGGCCGGTGATCCAGTAATAACCATCTTCGTCGCGGCGACAACCGTCGCCCGTGAAGTAACAACCCGGGTAGGCCTTGAAGTACGCCTCGATAAATCGTTGTTGGTCGCCATACAGCGTGCGTGCCTGGCCGGGCCAGGAATCGAGCAGCACCAGGTTGCCTTCGGTCGCGCCTTCAAGCCGCAGGCCATTGGCATCAACCAAGGCCGGCTGCACGCCGAAGAAAGGCAGCGTTGCCGAACCGGGTTTCAAATCGGTGGCGCCGGGCAGCGGCGAAATCATGATGCCGCCGGTTTCGGTCTGCCACCAGGTGTCCACGACCGGGCAACGGCTGTCGCCGACCACGCGGTAGTACCACTCCCACGCCTCGGGATTGATCGGTTCGCCGACCGTGCCCAGCAAGCGAAGCGACGCACGCGAGGTGGACACTACCGGCGCGTCGCCTTCGCGCATCAGCGCGCGGATGGCGGTGGGCGCGGTGTAGAAAATGGTGACCTTGTGCTTGTCGATGACCTGCCAGAAACGGCTCGGGTCGGGATAGGTCGGAATACCTTCGAACATCAGCACGGTCGCGCCATTCGCGAGCGGGCCATAAACCAGATAGCTGTGGCCGGTGACCCAGCCGACGTCGGCGGTGCACCAGAACACATCGTCTTCGCGCAGGTCGAACACGCATTCATGCGTGTAGCTGGCCCACACCAGGTAGCCACCGGTGGTGTGCAATACGCCCTTGGGTTTTCCCGTGCTGCCCGACGTGTACAGGATGAAAAGCGGATCTTCCGCATCCATCGCTTGCGCTGCGTGCGTGGCCGGCTGCGAATCCACCACCGCGTCGTACCAGCGGTCGCGCGGCATCTGCATCGGCACCGCGCCGCCGGTGTGGCGCACCACCAATACCGTTTCCACGGAGTTCGTGCCTGGCCGCTTCAATGCTTCATCGACATTCGCCTTCAGCGGAATGTGCTTGCCGCCGCGCACGCCTTCGTCGGCCGTGATCACCAGCTTGCTGTCGCAATCAGCGATGCGGCCGGCGATCGAGTCGGGCGAGAAGCCGCCAAACACCACCGAGTGCACTGCGCCGATGCGCGCGCAGGCCAGCATCGCCACGGCCGCTTCGGGAATCATCGGCAGGTAGATGGTGAT
>JBBRXD010000205.1:0-4536 GCA_038248775.1 Lysobacterales bacterium
CGATGCTCTTTTACAAAACCTTGCGGCGCCACGCCCGCTCCCACAGCAGAGCATCGCGGCCAAGGCCGCTCCTACATGAGGCTGGCGTGGAATAATGCGCGTGCCCTTCCCGGAGTAAGCCATGGCCGAGGCCGTCCGCCACGACAAGACCGCGCGCCAGCTCCGGCTCTTGTCCGATGCGCTGGACAGCGGGCGGCTGGGACCCGTGCGGCGCATGGTCAACGCCCTGTCGCCCGCCGAAATCGGCAACCTGCTCGAGTCGCTACCACCGGGCAAGCGCAACGTCGTTTGGGGCCTGGTGGACGCCGAGGACGACGGCGAAGTGCTGGTGCACGTTGGTGAAGACGTGCGCGAAAGCCTGCTGGCCGAGATGGACAACGATGAAATCGTCGCCGCCGTCGAAGACCTGGACATCGATGACCTGGCGGACCTGATCGAGGACCTGCCCGACACGGTCATCGACGAAGTGTTGAAGTCGATGGACCGCGAAAATCGCGAGCGCCTCGAACAGGCGCTGTCCTACCCGGAAGACAGCGCCGGGCGATTGATGAATCCCGATGTCATCACGGTACGCGGCGACGTTACCGTGGACGTGGTGCTGCGCTACCTGCGCCTGCGCGGCGAAATGCCGGACCACACCGATCACCTGTTCGTGGTCAGCCGCCGGCACCAGTACCTGGGCCGCGTGGCGACCAATGCGCTGCTGACCCACGACCCGTCCACGCCAATCAATGAACTGATTGACGACGAACAACCCGCCATCCCGGTGGACGCACCCGACAACGTGGTCGCCACCCAGTTCTCCGACTACGACTGGGTGTCGGCGCCGGTGGTGGATGAAAACAACATCCTGCTCGGCCGCATCACCATCGATGACGTCGTCGACATCATCCGCGACCGCGCCGAACACCAGGCCCTCAGTGCTGCCGGCCTGGATGAAGACGAAGACATGTTCAGCCCGGTGCCGCGCGCCGCGCGACGGCGCGCGCTGTGGCTGGGCATCAACCTGATGACGGCGTTCCTGGCATCGTGGGTAATCGGCCGCTTCGAAGGCGCGCTGGAACAAGTGGTCGCGCTGGCGGTGCTGATGCCGATCGTCGCCAGCATGGGCGGTGTCGCCGGTACGCAGGTTCTGACCCTGATGGTGCGCGGCCTCGCGCTGGGGCAAGTGGGCGTGGGCAACCTGCGCGCGTTGCTGGCCAAGGAAGTCCTGGTGGGCATCCTCAATGGCGCGATCTGGTCGATCGTGGTCGGCGTGGTGTCGGCCCTGTGGTTCCAGGACATCAAGCTGGGCCTGGTAATTGCGCTGGCGATGTTCATCAACCTGGTCAACGCGGCCTTGGCCGGCGTGCTGGTGCCGCTCACCTTGCGCCGCATGAACATCGATCCCGCGCTCGCGGGCGGCGTTGTACTGACCACCTTCACCGACGTGGTCGGCTTCCTGTCCTTCCTCGGGCTGGGAACGCTTATCTTGCTGAAGTAAATCCGCGCGACGCGCTGCGGTCCACGATCCAGGCAACGGCGATGCCGACCAGGGTTGCGGCCAGCATCGACCACGGCAGTTGCGGGATGTCGATATTCACGCGCTGCACGACCAGCGCAAGCACCGGCTGCATGTAGACCAGGCCGATCATGCCCATTCCAAACAGCAGCGCGGTCATCAGCCAGTCTTCGATGCTGCTTTTTTCTTCGGCGACAAGGATGCGCTTTGCAATTCGCGCGGCGAAGTCCGACGGCAACTGCAGCGCCGTTGGCCGATTCAATGCGCGGATCAGCAGTCGATGCCGGTCGATTTCGGGATCGCTGCCAGCAGGCTGGCCGAGGCGCTCAGCCTGTTCGGCCGCCACCTGGATGCGCGCTTCACGATCGATGTCATTGTTGTTCATGCGGCTACTCCCATGCGAACTTCGAGCAACTGCCGGAGCCGGCTGCGCGCCCGAAACAGGTAATTTTTCACGGTGCCCTCGGGCAGGCCAGTCACGCTGGCGATGTCGCCGACCGGCATTTCCTCGAGATGGTAAAGCGTGACCAGGGTGCGCTGGATGGCGGGCAGCTTTTCAATCGCGTCACCCAGCAGGTCCATCAGTTCATTGTCGGCGCAGGCCGCTTCCAGGTCGAAGCCGTCGCTTACGCCTTCCCATGCCGGCCCGCCTGCATCATCGGCGGCAGGTTCGACCATCGGCAACTTCTTCTTCTGCAGGTGCCGGGTGGCAACTGAAAAAGCCACGCGGCCTATCCAGGTGGAAAGTGCGCTTTCGAACCGATACTGGTTGAGCCGTTCGTGCACCCGGAAGAAAACGTCCTGGCAAAGCTCGCGGGCATCTTCGGGGTGCTGCACCATCCGGTACACCAGGTGCCAGACCAGTTTCTGGTGGCGCGCGACCAGGCGCTCGAACGCCCCGGGCGTCCGCGCCAGCACCGCACTCACCAGTTCCTGGTCATCGCTCATGCCCGATGGATACCGCCACGGGTGGATTGGTTGCAGGTTAGTCCGAGTGGAATTGGATGCAACCGGATTCGCCCTGGCCCTGTCCATCGTGCTGACCGGGCCAACCGTGCCCGACCCACCCGGAGAACTTCCATGGATTTTGCCCTTCTCATTCCGATCGTGGCCATGCTGTCCATCGTCATGGCCATCAAGATCATCGTGGACTCGCGTCTGCGCCGTCGCCTGGCCGAAACCAATGCGTCCGAAGACCTGATCAAGTCGATGCTGGTGGCCGATGAACAGTCCCGTCGTCTTTCCGCCCTGAAGTGGGGCCTGGTGCTGACCCTGATGGGCCTGGCCTTCGGCCTGATCAGCGCGCTGGGCCTGGAGTCCGACAACCCGGGCACCTGGGGTCTGCTGATCGGTACCGCTGGCGTCGGCATGCTGGCCTACCACTTCATCGCCAGCCGCAGCCGCTGACCGCCCGCTGGCCTTGCGTTCAACGCAGGGATCGCGCTTTCGCTTGCTCTTCGAGCGTCAGCGCAACCTTGTCGCGAAGGTAGGCCGGTTCCAACAAGTCGGCGCGGATGCCCTGCCCTCGGGCCAGCATCCGCGCACCGAGCCGGGCGACGTCACCGGCATGCGGCAGGGCGAGTGGATCGCACCGCCGCAAGCGTGGCCCCAAAGCAGAGACCAGGCCCTGCGCTGCCGCCGCGAAACCGCTGCCCACGCCCTGCAGGTTTTCGAAGTCGTGCGCTACGCGAGGTTCTGCCGGCGTCGCCATCCACTCGTCGCCAACGGCGATCACCGCTTCATCGGGATCGTGGCGGAACAAGCCCAGGTACAACTCGCCCATGCGCGCGTCGATCGCAGCCAGGATCACGGGCGATTGATCGCCGGCGTATCCGGCTTCAATCGACGGGGCCTGAAGCGCAAGCGCCGCCAGGGTCGAAACCGGAAGCACGGGTTTGTCCAGCGCCAGCGCCATGCCCTGCACCAGTGCGACTGCAAGCCGCACGCCAGTAAAGGCGCCGGGGCCGCGCCCGACCGCGATCGCATCAAGCTGCCTGCGGGTGATGCCCGCATCTGCCAACAACTGATCGCACCACGGCAGCACCAGGTCGGTGTGCCGGCGCGGCGCGATCTCATGCCGCTCGCGTACTTCACCGGCGACCCACAGGGCGACCGAACAGGCTTCGGTACTGGTTTCTATTGCGAGGATCTTCATCGCCAGTCCTGTGCGAATTCCCATTCGGCGTCCGGATCGGCCAATGCTTCGGGCGACGGTTCGATACCGAAGAATCGTTGCACGTCGCCCAGCACGCGCGTGCGCGGAAACGGCGGCAGGCTGTCCAGGAATAATTTTCCATAACTCTTGCCGACCAGGCGCGGATCGCACAATACCAGTACGCCGCGATCTTCAAAGGTGCGGATCAGGCGGCCTGCACCCTGCTTGAGCGAGATTACTGCCTGCGGCAATTGTTCGTCGCGGAACGGATTGCCACCGGCGCGGCGCACGGCTTCCAGTCGCGCTTCCAGCACCGGGTCGTCGGGCGCGGCAAACGGAAGGCGGTCGATCACCACCACCGACAAGGCATCCCCCGCCACGTCCACGCCTTCCCAGAAACTCGCCGCGCCCAGCAGCACGCCGTTGCCCGATTCACGGAATTGTTCGAGCAACACGTTTCGCGGCGCGCTACCCTGCACGAACAAGGGCCACGGGCCGTTGCGCAGCGCATCGGCCGCTTCGCGCAACGCCCGATGCGAGGTGAACAACAGGAACGCCCTGCCCTGCGACGCGGCCAATACCGGTCGCACCACATCGATCAATGCAGTGCCATAGCCGCGTGCGTTGGGTTCGGGAAGGCCGCGCGGCAAGTAGCACAGCGCCTGCTGTTGCCAGTCAAACGGGCTCGCCTGAAGCAACTGGCGCGGATTGTCCAACCCCAGGCGCGTGGCAATGTGCGAAAAATCGGAATTCACCGCCAGCGTAGCCGATGTGAAGATCCACGCGGCCCGCGATTGCTCGCGGTAGTCGCGCAAGGGACCCGACACATCCAGCGGCGTGCGTTGCAGGGTGAATCCGCGCTGGGTCAGTTCATACCAGC
>JBBRXD010000206.1:0-4481 GCA_038248775.1 Lysobacterales bacterium
CTCGACCGCGAGGCGGGCCAGGTGCAGCGTGCCCTCGACCTCGTCCATCGGGGTTGTCCTATCGAAGACGAATCGCACGAGAATCTCCGGCATGGCGGTCTCCTTTCTCACGCAGCCAGCGTCTACTGCTTACTTACCGGGAACGCGGGCGAGTTGGCGGTTCCTCATGCCGATCGGGGTCCAGTCCCTCGCCCGTGAGATGAAACCTGATTGCGTCCTGCTTTTGTCGGAATTGGCCACGCGTCATGCCCAGCGCCCGAGCTACTTCTGAGGGCGTGTTAATGGTTAGGAGCGCCGCGATTCTCTGGAGTTCCGGCGAAAGACCGGCCAGCGCATTGCGAATGTCGAGCCCAAGATCAAGGGCTTCAGGATCAGCGTGACCGTCCAGAAGCAGGCCCTCCGGAACGTCATCCAGAGCCGCAGGTCGCGTGCGACCTCCTCGTTTCTTCGCCATACGATGCTCCAAGATGTTGACGATCTTGTTGCGGACGATCCGGTCCACGAACGTGCTGCGGGCTCCGCGCGCCGGATCGTGATGCGCCATGCGCGTCGAGACGTGCATGGCCAACTCCTGCTGGAGGTCAAGCTCTTCGCTGGAGGTGAACCCATACCGACCAATCAGTTTTCTGACTTTGTGCCGGATGATCTCTGCGTCTTCCGGTATGAACCGTGTGTCTGGCTGGCGACCCATCGAGACCTCCCCCGGCCGGGGAGGGGGTCATGCGGGTGTCAGCCGAGAGCGGAGAAGGCCGTGGTTGCCAGACCGCCTTGCGGCGGGAGGTCGCCATGAGTGCGCCGTCGTCGGCGTTCACCCACAGCGACCTCCGCTTTGCGGCCGGTTTGCTGTCTGGTTTGCGTTGTGAACAGATCAGATAGAAACCGGCTGCTCGTTCTCGAAGAACAGGGGCAGACCGTGCGCGACCTCGATCACGAGAACGGTTCCGTTCACGCAGGCATCGAGGTGATTGAAGAACTCAACCCATTCCTGTTTGAGGGCGAAGTCGGCAGCAGCGGCTTGTGGCCGCGCCGTGTTGTGCCCGCCGAGTTTCACGCGGCGGATCACCCTGGGAGGGGGATCGAAGACCGGTTCCCCACCGCGAAACCGGAGGTCGTGGATCGTTCCGAAGAGTTGGGTTTGTGCCAACATCACCAAGCGCTGGCGGGCGGGCGACTGGCTGCGCTTGGTAGGATCTGGACGGCGATGAATGCCGCCTGCAACAGGGAGAAGAACGGATGCGGTCATGACGAACTCCTATGCGTTCCCGGCCGCTACTACAGCGGCCTTGATGCATGGAGTGTCGAGCAACCGATCGCTGCGATCAGTCCTGACTAGTCATGACTGGTTGGACAAGAAGTGCCCCGGCCCGTTCCCCTTTGGCGGTCAAGAAATAGCCCCCGCGCTTCCCCCGGTGTCGCCCATTGCTGAGGAAGCCTGCCTTGACGACTGTGGACAAAGCGTTCTTGAAGGTTGTATCGAACGGATACCCGGCCCATTTGGAAAGTGTGTCCTGGCTGGGCCGACTGTTGGCGTTTTCGCCGATGACGCTCTTTTCGTACAGCGCTTGGATGCAGTGCTGCTCGCGCTCGTTGAGGCGCTTGACGTCCTCAACCAATTGCCCGTTGGCATTCGCCTGCTGAACCGCCGGCGAAGTAGGGGGTTTCTTACCGGCATCGAAGGCGTAGTTGACGACGCAGGTGTCGGCCAACTGGCCAGTGCGCCGCTGCTCGGCCAGTTCCTGCATGGACGAGAGCATCACTTTCCCGACCTGCTCTGCGTGGCGGTGGTGAAGATCGAATAGTTTTTCCGCGCCGAGCGACGGGGCCATTCTGAGGTAGGGATAGACGCGTGCGAGTTCGCCAGAAAACTTCTGGTGGAATTCTTCAACCTGCGTCATGGCTTCGACCTGGCGCGCGACGCCCACGTATCTTTCCGCCAGAATGCGGTCCTCATCCTTCTTCCGCGCATCCGTTAGAACCTCGGCTCGGTAGCCCGTGGCCGGGTCATTATCTCGTGGTCCCGCGCCGAGCGTCGCCACTCTCCGCGAGAGACATTGGGAGCACAGGCCGCATTGCGGCGACTTGCATGTGTATTGGCGGGTATGCGAGCAACTGAGGGTGTTCTTAACGAGATCCGCGTGGCCGGCATTTACAAGGCGGCGAACAACGTCCTCTTTCGTCTCCCAGAGAAGGCCGTTTTCAACGGTGAACGTGGCATCCATGACCAGGGAAAAGAGCCGCTCATAGCCGTGGAGCGTTTGCGGATGGGTCGTGCGCGTGGCCCGGCCACCGATCTCCTGCGCACAGAGGGGAAGGTTTATGCTGACCACGCCGTTCTCATAGAAGTACAGTTGATTCAGGCCGAAGTAGTTGGCGACGGCAGCCGCCAGCGACGCGTACAGGAAGGAACGGGTCCGCTGGGTGTGGTCGCCCTCAATCTCCCCGATTCGGTTGGCCAGGACCGGGAAGTGGACGGGCTTCAGTTTTGGATCACCCGCGCGTTTGGTGATCTCCGCGACCAGTTCGCGCTGCTTCTTGGCCAGGTGATCGACCGGCTTGTGGCTCACCAGCGCCACGCGACGTTTCTTGACCAGCACTTCCTCGACCGCGCCGGCCAATGAATCAAGTCCCCCAGAGAATAGGATCACCCGTTCGACCGGCTCGGGGTCGCCCATCGTGGCCTTGAACTCGAGATAGTCCTGAAACAGCGGCGGCGACGCCATCCGGGAGAACACGAACTCATAGTTGTCCTCGGAAAGGAAGCTCAACGTGTCGGTCAGGCAGTCGATCACCTTCTTCTGGCTCCAAAACGCCAGGTCACGCACCGCGATCTCGAACCGGAAGGTCCGGTGCCACTTGTCCCCGTAGTCCAAAGTGACGCCGCCAACGCGCTTGCACGATTGGTCCGCGGCATAGACCAGCGCGGCAAGCTCCACCATGTCGCGTACCCGGTCGGGCAGTTTCTCGGCCATGCGGTCAGTCAGATCTGCAATCTTCAGTCGAACATTCTTGGCGGGACCGAAGGTCGCCAATGCGTGGGTCGTGGCCGACGCCCATTCCTGCGGTCGCCGCGCCTTGGCGTTGACGCCATTGCCCAGGATGAGATGGGGATTAGATTGCATCCCTCTCCTCCTGATACCTCAATGCGTCTCGGACCTTGTCCACGGCATGTGCGGCGAATCCCTTTGTCTTGCGGAGGGTGATGTCCTGCTGGAATTTGTGCAGGCTGTACCATTCCCCGGCGAACTGCTTGACCACCCCTGTTGCCACGCGGCAGTGGTCGTCGAGTTGTTGAAGGAAGGCGTTGTGGTCGCTTACACCGGCGAAACGCCGGTTGGGGCCGACATGGTTGGATAGCTCGCGGCTGAGATGGTATTCGAGATAGCGCCGTGACAGGCGGGCGAAGAATTCGTGAGAGAGGGTCGCAAAGCCTTTTTCGGTGGAGAGCTTGCGCAGGGATTCCTGGACGGTTTCCTTCGTGGTGCCAAACAGCGTTACGGCGCTGCGCGAACACAACGCGCTGAGGCTTTCGGACGCGGCGAGCTGCGCCATTTCACCGATGTCGGTGCGGGATCTGGTTTCCCGGAGATGACGATCCACCTCAGCGCTAAAGCCGCTGACCAGATCGAAGACCGTGTACTTGGATGCCTGTTCGGAGGGTTGGACCGCGTAATCTGGCGTCCCTTGGGGAGCAAAGGGAGCGGGAAGACCAGCGCTAGACAGCGCCGCCGCGAAATCCTGCTGTGTGGCCGCACGCGTCAGCGTGGCCATCAGATAGAGACAGTAGGCTAACCCCTCGTCGCCCTTGGCCCGCTCGAGTCCCTCATCGGAGGCGACAAGGGTTGCCTCCGCTATCTCCTCAAGCGTGCCCGGTCCGACGCCGGCCGCACCGCCTGCACCAGCACCATTTCCCAACAGCGACACCACCCGCTTGAACGCGGGTGTGCGTGGCAGGCCATATAGTTGATGGTGTCCCATAGCACCGGATTTCCCATGTCCGGCAACGTGGCGAGCGAATCTGGTTGCCGTAACTCAAAGCCACGGTCATAGTTATCGGCCACATTGGGGGGAATTCTGAAATGCGAACGGTGGTCGAGGGACGAACGCGGCGATCAAGCGACTGGCGACGCCTTGAGCGTGCGCCACGCCCGCCGCTGTTTCTGCCAATCAGGTTCGGCGGCGATGGGGCGCAGTTGCCACTCCTTGATCGTGTCCCGCCCGGCTTCGGTCGGCGGTAGGAATAGCAGTGCCTCCTGGATGTCGGGGGCGAGATTCAGGAAGTTCATGATCTGTGTCACCCGCGCCCGCGTGACATGGCCCAGCCGCGCCAGGTCGGCGTAGTCGCGCACCTCGCCCTGCAACACCAGCCCCTCGAAGCGGATGGCCAGCGCCATGAGTCGAGCGATCCGGGGCACGCGACCCAGCGGCACCGGGGCCGGCGCGGGGGCTTCGCCCACGGTCATTTGTTTCCGCCCGCGCCGGGC
>JBBRXD010000207.1:0-4476 GCA_038248775.1 Lysobacterales bacterium
GATGGAAACCGTGGCGCTGATCGGCTCGGTCATGCTGGTGCTGATCGTGGAACTGGTGAACTCGAGCATCGAGGCCGCCATCGATCGAATCTCGTTCGACCACCATCGCCTGTCCGGTCGTGCCAAGGACCTTGGCAGCGCAGCGGTCTTCCTGGCGCTGCTGTCGTGCCTGATGACCTGGCTGCTGATCGCTGGGCCGGCGCTATCGGCGCAGCTTGCGCGCCTGGTTGGTTAGCCGACGGTTGCCCTTGCCGTTCTGAGTTCCGCCTGGTCTTACTTGAGAGCCGGGATAACCCCACAGGCAATCCGCGCGCCACCGCCGCCGAGCGGCGCCGGATGGTCGGCATGGTTATCGCCGCCGGCATGGACCATCAAAGACCGCCCGGCGAGGTCACTCGCCTTGAGTCGTGGTGCCAGTACCGCGTGACTGGATTCACCTTTGCCGTCAACGTGGATCGGCGGCAGGTCGCCCAAGTGGCCGTTACCCCAAGGCGTGCCGTGCTTGCCGCTTTTTTTCGGGTCGTAGTGGTCGCCCGCCGCGATTGCCGCCGCTGGCTTGCCGTCCTTCACTCCCGGCGCGCAACTCGCGTTTTCATGCAGGTGGAAACCGTGCAGGCCGGGTGGCAAACCGTACAGCGCAGGCGTGAAGACCAAGCCATGGCTGTTCTCGCTGATGGTCACCTCGCCGACAGGGGTGGATGCGCCCTTGGCATCAACCAGTGCCAGCTTCACCGTGTTATCGGCGGTGGCAGTGCCTGCCATGAGCAGGAAGGAACACAGGCAGGTCGCTGACTTCATCGCGTGATCCTCGGGAATCTGGGCAGTGCTGGAATCGTAACGCGGCCGGCAACGCGAAACCGTCTTCTGCCTGCTGCCGGGGACCAAAACGAAGCCAGGCATACAGGAGTGATTCATCGCCGATGGCCGGCACCGCGGCGGAGCACCAGCAAGCCAAACAGCGGCGCCGTTACGTACATGACCACCGAGTAGATCGCTGCCGGCAGCGCCACCTGGTAGCTGCCCAGCACGCTCAGCGCCACGAACAGGGCGAGCGTGACGTTATGGATGCCGATCTCGAAGCTGATCGCGGTGGCGAGCGCCTTGTCCAGCCCGGCGGCGCGCGACAGGTAATAGCCCGCGAGCAGGCTCAGCAGGTTGAACAGCACCACTGCAGGGCCGATCTGCGCTAACGCGCTGGCCAGCGAACTCCATTGCTTGGCGATCGCCAGCACCGTGACGGTGGCCAGGACCAGCGCGCTGAAGATCTTGACCGGCTTTTCCATGCGCGCCGAGACAGCGGGGCGGCGCGCCGCCACCGCCATGCCCAGCAGCACCGGCAACAGCACGATGGCGATCACTTCCAGCAACTTGCCCACCTGCAGCGGCACCACCTGGCCGCCACTGGCGAAATGGGCGATGGCCCAATTCGCGATCAGCGGCATCGTGACGATGGACAGCATCGTGTTGACGGCGGTCAGCGAAATGTTCATCGCCACATTGCCGCCGAACAGGTGCGAGAAGAGATTGGCCGAAATCCCGCCGGGCGAGGCCGCCAGCAGCATCAGCCCGACCGCAAACACCGGCGACAGGCCGAAGCCAACCACGATCGCCCAGCAGGCCAGCGGCAGCGCGATCACCTGCAGCCCGAGCGCGATGGCCACCGCCTTCGGGTGGTGCCGCAGGCGCTGGAAGTCGGCCGCGCGCAGAGACAGCCCCAGCCCGAACATGACCAGCGCGAGCGCGCCGAACAAAAAACGAGTGATGATCAGTGCGGCGTCCGTGGCGATTTCCTTGTTTGAAGCTGCCAGAACGCCATATCCCCGTATTCCCATTGCCACGGAGCGCCTGTTTCGCCGAGCACAAACCGGACCAGTTCAGGAAAGGCAGCTTCGGCTCGTACGTCGTTGGCCAACAGCACCACGCAACGACGGCCCTGGTGAATGCAGACCAGGGTGTTGGCGGTGCTGTCGTTATGGCCGCCTTTCATGAAGCCCGCACCCTGCGGGCCGTCGAAACTGATCACGCCAAGCCCGGCAGCGAGGCCCGGCATCCGCTCGGCTGGCGGCAACTCGGGCTGTAGCGAGGGAAACTGCGAGCGCGTTGTAATCGGCAACTGGCCGCGGCTGAACTGCGCGGCCGAGCTATCCGTCAAGCCTTCGCCACGGGAAAGTCCCGCCGCAAAGCGCGCCATGTCCTCAATGGTCGTATCCATCGATCCTGCAGCGCGCACCCTGCTGCGCTCTTCATGCGGCTCGATGCGCCCGTCGCTCTGCCAGCCATCGGCAAGATTCCTTGCGAAGTCCACCCGCCAGATCATGCTGGTATTGCGCATTCCGAAGCGGTCGAATACCCGACGTTGCATCTCGACCCCAACATCGAGGCCAAGTCCTCGTTCGAGCACGAATTGCAGCAATATCATTCCCTCGCCGGAGTAGGCGTAACGGCTTCCCGGCTCGAAGTGGATCCGCAACTTTCCGTCGGGCTCCAGGAATGCGAACTTCGCAAAGTCGGCGCTATGTGTCAGCAAGATTCGCGGGGTAAGGCGGCGCCATCTTTCGTCGCCCGCCAGATCGACCCAGGGCGCGTACTTGTCTTCCGTCGCGTAGTCCGGCAGCGGCTTCGGCAAGTAGTCGCCGATCGGCTTGTCCAACTCGATGACGCCTTCGTCCACCAGTTGCAGCACCATGTAGGCGAACGCTGCCTTGGTCAGCGAGGCGCCGTACATGATGGTGTCCGTTTTAAGTGCCTCGGCGCGCTCGTTGCGCAGGCCGTAGGCTGATGTCCGAACTACCTTGCCATCCTCGATGACGGCGATGGCCAGGCCTTGCGTAGACGTGGCCAGCATCGCCTGGCGCGCCTTCTGGTCAATCTGCGCAGCGTCGGGAGCCGCGGCCAAGGGAAATGAGAGCGCGAGTGCGATCAGGCCGAGCAACTGCTTCATGGCAACACTCCGGGTAGCGGCAACGCGGGCGTAGACGAGGTCCATCTGGCGCGCATGTGCCGGAAGCTCAGCATGGGGTGGAGGCAGCAGCCGTTACCTCCAGCCCTGTTGCAGCTTCTGCGATTAGCGCTATAACTGCGTTGCCGGCGATTTGCCGGCCGACGGGAAATTGCCATGCGACGTCCCATTCTTGTACTCGTGCCGATCCTGCTGGTGGTTGTGTCGGGCCTGGACGCGCGCGCGTCTTCAAACGCCGAACTTGACCGTGCCGACCGACTCGACAGCCAGTACCAGCGCGATTACGCGAAGCAATTCGGGCGGATAGAACGCTCCCTGCGCGGAAGTACGTCCCCGCGCGATTGGGCGCTAGCGGCGCAGCTGTACAAGCCGCCCACCCTGGCCCTGCAAGCCGATGCCGACCTGAAAAAGGGCGAGCTGCTTCGCCGCGCAGCGGAAGCGGCGCCGAACGATCGGTTCGTGCAATGGGCCTGGGCCAATGCGACGCCCGCTGCCAGCGGCTGCGACGCGCAACATCCGTGCCCGAATCGCAGCGCGGCGCTGGCGATCATCGAGCCAGACAATGGCGCCGCGTGGTTTCCGGTACTGCACGAAGCCTGGTCGAATAACGACACCCGGGGAACCGACGAGGCCTTGGCACGCATGGCCGGGGCGACGCGGTTCGATGATCTTTTCGTGGACGGGGTGGCAGCCTGGAGCGATGTGTATCAGCGCTACCCGGTAAATCCTGACGCGGCCAATCCGACGACCGTGTCTGTCATTGCTGGAGCCATCGCCTCGGCCATGGCGCTGCCGCAACTGACGGCGATGCGCGCGTGTTATCGCGACAAGCAAGACGGCGCGCCTGCGTCGCGTCTGGAAGTGTGTGGCCGGATCGGGAGACTGATGCTGCATGACGGCACCACCGTGCTCGCCAGATCGGCTGGCCGAGCCTTCCTGCGCAGCTCCGGAACGATGACGCAGGCCGACGTCGATGCCGGCCGGGCAATCGACTGGCTGGCGCACCAGCAAGCCAGCCTGTCGATCGAAACATCTCCTGATCGCCTGCGCGCCTACGCCGCCGACATGCAGGCGACCGGCAGCGAGATCAAGGCGGCCGAACTCCAGTTGCAACGCGAGGGCCTGACCCTGCTCCCGCCGCCGGGATGGAAGTCGAGTTACGAGAAATACCAGGAGGCGACGCCTGCGCGACCTGCTGGTGCGGGTGGCTGATGGAGTCGCGCGTGGCTGGCACACTGCCGGCATGCGCAAACGACCTTCCAACATCAATGGACTCGCTGCCAGCACGCTGCAATTGCCGCCGGGGGCGTGGTCCACGGTGCTCGATTGCCTGTGCGAACGATTTCCGGCGGTGACGCGCTCGCAATGGGTGGAGCGAATGGATCGCGGGCGCGTCGTGGATGGCGATGAGCGATGGTTGACGCCGGACACGCCGTATCGGGTCGGGCTCGACGTCCATTACTACCGCGAAGTTTCCGACGAACTGCCGATCCCGTTTCATGAAGTCGTGCTCCATA
>JBBRXD010000208.1:0-4459 GCA_038248775.1 Lysobacterales bacterium
CATCGCGGCCAAGGCCGCTCCCACATGGCGGGTGCCGGGTATCATTTTGACCAAGCTGATATCGGGCAGCGACTCAAAATGATGCGCGGCAACCGCCCCACCCAGAACCATTGAAACCGATGCAACCAGCGTCGCGGCCAAGGCCGCTCCCACATGGCGGGTGCCGGGTATCATTTTCACAAAGCCGATATCGGGCGGCGACTGAAAATGATGCGCGGCAATCGCCCCACCCAGGACCATGGGACACGCACCATCAAGAATCGCGGCCAAGGCCGCTCCCACAAAGGCCGCTCCCACACAGGTCGCTCCCACAGGGGATCAGCGGCCTTGGGCGTCGCCCCAGAGTTGCTTGTGGAGTTGCATCTGGAAGCGGACGGGCAGGTGGTCTTCGAGAATCCATTCGGCAAGTTCCCGCGCGGGAAGCTCGCTGTAGCTGGGTGAGAACAGCACGTCGCAGCGCGAGTCGAGTTCGTGTTCGAGCAGCATTGATTTCGCCCAGTCGTAATCGCCGCGGTTGCAGATCACGAACTTCACCTGGTCGTTGGGTGTCAGCAGCGGAAGGTTCGACAGCAGGTTGCGATGCATTTCGCCGGAGCCCGGCGTCTTCAGGTCGAGCACGCGGGACACGCGCAGGTCCACGTCGCTGATGTCGATGGCGCCCGACGTTTCCAGCGACACCACATAGCCGGCGTCGCAGAGTTTGAGCAGCAGGCCGATGCAACGCTTCTGCGACAGCGGTTCGCCACCGGTGACGCAGACATGGCGAACGCCGTGTTTGGCAACTTCGGCGAGGATCGAATCCATATCCCGCCACTGGCCACCGTGGAAGGCGTAAGCGGTATCGCAATACTGGCAGCGCAACGGGCAGCCGGTCAGCCGCACGAATACGGTTGGCCAGCCCACGCTACGGGCTTCGCCTTGTACGGACAGGAAAATCTCGGTCAGGCGCAGGCGGTCGGATCCCAGCACATCCACCGATTCGGCGCCCGCGTGCAACGCATCGGTGTTCACGCCGGTGCCGCCAGGATCAGCGCGGATCCAGGCTCAGTGCGCGCAGCCGGCTGGTTGCCAGGCGTGCGGCATCGCTGCCCGGGAATTCATTGATGACGCGATTGAGCGTTTGCCGCCCCGCGCCCGCGTCGCCCATCTCGATCTGGCAGTAACCCCTCTTCAACATCGCATCCGGCGCCTTGGGCGAATCGGGAAACGATGACAGCAAGGTATCGAAACTGCGCAGCGCGATCGGATAGTTCTGGGTTGCGTAATAACTCTCGCCCAGCCAGTACCACGCATTCGCCGCCAGCGGCGCGTTGGGATAGTCGGCCAGGAAGGACTGGAAGCTACGCGCGGATTCCACATAATTGCCCTGGCGCAGTGCGGACAGCGCGACGTCGTAAGCGCTCTGCCCGTTCAATGCCCGGGTGTCGACATCCATGGCGTTCGGGGATGGCGGGCGCGTGCCCGCGGCAGGCGCGGTGCGCGGCGGCGGGTTGTTTGCGGCCGACGACGACAAGGGCGCGGCTGCACCACCTGCCGCACCACCCGCGTCCATCCGCTGCAAGCGGCTGTCCAGGTCGATGTACTGGTCCTTCGCCTGCTGCTTGAGTTGCGCGTTATCGTTCTGCAATTGCTCGACCTGGTTGCGCAGTGCCTGCACTTCCGACTGCATCTGCGTCACGCGATTGAGCAATTCCACATTCGCTTGCCCGGCCGAGCCGGCCTGCGAGGCGTTCTCGGCTTCAAGCCGCGAAACGCGTTCGGCCAGACTCAGCTTCTGGGCGAAGGCGGGCGCTGCCAGCGAAATCGCCAGCAACGCCACTCCGATCGAACGCATCGAACGCATCGTCAGGACAGCCATCAATCAGCGCGTGGTGTAGACGATTTCGACGCGACGGTTGCGCGACCAGCAGTCATCGCTGGAATCGGCGCAGGTCGGGCGCTCTTCGCCGTAGCTGATCACGCTGATCTGGCCAGCCGAACCGCCGTTGCCCTGGATGGCTGCCGACACCGCGTTGCCGCGACGCTCGCCCAGGCCCAGGTTGTACTCACGCGTGCCGCGTTCGTCGGCATTGCCTTCAAGATTCATGCGCGCTTCGGAACGGTCACGCAGGTACTTCGCGTGGCAGGCGACGGCCGCCTGGAAATCCGGCTTCAGCGTGTCGTCGTTGAAATCGAAGTACACAACGCGCTGGCGCAGGCAGGAATCGGTGTCGAGGTCGGACGGCGAGTACCTTCCCGGCGTGCTGTCGGTGATGCCGCCGGTGGTGGCACCGGAGGTGGTGTCGCCACCCGTGGTGTTGACAGGAACTTCCTTCACTTTCTTGGTGCACGCGGCCAGGCTCATGGCGATGGCAGCGGCGATCATCAGGCGGGTGGTGGTGTTCATGAAATCGTCCTTGTTATCTGGAAAATGGGGGAGCAGTTCAGGTAGTTTGCCGGTCGTTAGTTCAGCGCTGCCTGAACGGACCCCAGGCAGGCTCGCGTACGTCGCCGTTTTCGGTGCTGACGATACGCAGCCGCACCCGACCGTCGGCCGATACAGCATACAACACCCCACGCCGGCCTTCCTTGGTTGCATACAGCAACATGCTGGCATTGGGGGCGAAACTCGGCGATTCGTCGAGATTTCCCGGCGAAAGCGTCAGCCAGCGGGAGCCGCCGCCGAAGCTCTTGTCGAGGATGGCGATGCGGTAGATGTTGCCCGAGCCCTGGGCCATGCCGATCTTCTTGCCATCGAAGGACACCGTGGCGCGGGCATTGGACTCACCCTGGAAGCTGATGCGGGTCGGCTCGCCGCCGGTCGCGGCCACCGAGTACACCTGCGGCTTGCCGGCGCGGTCGGAGGTGAACAACAGGGTCCGGCCGTCGGGCAGCCAGGTGGCCTCGGTATCGATGCCGTAGTGGCGGGTGACCTGGGTCAAGGCCTTGCTGCCCAGGTCCATCACGTAGATTTCGGGATTGCCCGACTTCGACAGGGTCATCGCCAGGCGGCGGCCGTCCGGCGAAAACGACGGTGCGCCATTGATGCCCTTGAAGCTGGCCAGCACTTCGCGGCCGCCGGTGTTCAGGTCCTGAACGTAGATGGTGGAATTGCCGCGTTCGAAGCTCACGTAGGCCAACTTGCGGCCGTCCGGGCTCCAGGCCGGCGACAGCAGCGGTTCCGGCGAGCGCACGATCACCTGCTCGTTCATACCATCGGAATCGGCGACCTTCAGCATGTAGCGGGTGCCCGGGCCGAGGCCCGTGGCCGTCACGTAGGCAACGCGCGTCCAGAACGCACCGCGCACGCCGAGGATTTTTTCGTAGATCTCGTCGGCAATCTGATGGCCGACTTCGCGCATGCTTTTTTCGCGGCCGGGAATCGGCAGGCCCAGCAGGCGCGACCGCTTGGCCACGTCATACAGGTCGTATTCCACCTGGTAGCCACCGTCGGCGGTGTCAACGATGCGACCGACCACGATGAAGTCCTGCTTGCGCAGGCGCCAGGCGTCGAAGTCGATTTCGCTGCCGCGGGTCGGTCGCGCTGGCGGCATGTTGGCAACCGGCAAGGACCGGAACTGGCCCGAGCGATTCAAATCGTTGCGGATCACCTCGGACACATCGGTGCCCGGGGCCAGGTTGCGGCCCTGGTAGGGCATCGGCACGACCGCGATGGGTAGGGAAGCCTCGTTGCCGGAAACCAGCCCGATATCCAGTCCCTGGGCTTGCAAGCCGGATGCGGACAGCATCATCAGCACCATCAAAAGCAGTCGTTTCATCGGGAGCATTCCTCTCTGGGATAACAAAATGTCAGTTCAACCTTGCGCAGGAACACCTTTTCGAAGCCCGAATAAGGCATCGGGGCCTTGCGCAATGCTCGGTCCACGAATTCCCGACCCTGTGAATCGTACGGACAACTCATGAACTCCACATTGATGACCTCGCCGCCCGGAATCTGGGTGAAGCGAACCTTGCAGTGGGTGAGTTCCGGCGCGCCGATATGGTTCCAGTTCTGGTCGGCGGTCTGCAGCATCGCGGCCTTGTAGGCGGCCAGCAGCCCGGTGTCGGCGCCACGCTCGCCGGCGGGCGCGTCCGGGGTGGCTGCAGCCGCTGGCGTCGCGTTGGCAGCTTTCAGGTCGGCCAGTTGCTGCAAGCGCTGCTCCTCGCGCCGGGTCCGCTTGGCGGCGTCTTCGCGCTCGCGCTGGATCTCTTCAATCTGCTCGCGCATGCGCTGCCGGCGCTCGGCCACCTGCTGGCGAACGATGTCCTGGGTGAGGTCCACCTGTTCCTGGCGAATGCGTTCTTCCTGGTCGCGCTCAAGCCGGCTGGCCTGCTGGGCCGCCAACCTCGCGATGCGTTCCTGGTCCATGGTGTCGGGCTGGTCTTGCGGCGCCTGTGGCGCTGGCTGGAGCGGCACGTCGCTGACCTGCGGAATGGGTTCGGGAAGGGGCTGCGGCTTGGCCGCGACGGGCTCGGGCTC
>JBBRXD010000209.1:0-4457 GCA_038248775.1 Lysobacterales bacterium
CTCGGTCACCATCATCACGCGCGAGGACATTGAACTGGCCCAGGCGCCAGACCTCATCAACCTGCTGTCGCGCCAAGCTGGCGTGGACATCGCGCGCACCGGCGGTCCTGGCCAGGCCAGCACCCTGTTCCTGCGCGGCACCAACTCCAGCCACACGCTGGTGCTGGTGGACGGCGTGCGGGTCAATGCCGCGAGCCAGGGCATCATCGACTTCGCCCACATTCCCCTGTCCCAGATCGAGCGGATTGAAATCGTGCGCGGTCCGCGCGCGGCCCTGTGGGGCTCGGATGCCATCGGCGGCGTGCTGCAGATCTTCACCCGCGATCCGTCAAAGGGTTTTTTTGAAGCGCGACTGGGAAGCCGCCAACTCGCAGGCGCAACCGCAGGCTTCGGAATCGCGCGCGAGGGGTCTTCGATCGGGCTGTCGGTGGGCAGCGAACGACGGCGAGGATTTTCGGCCACCAAGCAAGGCGCTTACGGCTACGACCCGGACGTGGACGGTTACCGGAACCAGAATTTCGCCGTTCGCGGCAAAACCAGGCTGCGCTCGCAGACACTGTCCGTGACCGGCCTGGTAACCGATGCCGACGTCGATTTCGATGCCGGCACCGGGGTCCCGGGCGAGGGTCATACTGCGGCGCTCAATCGGGTCTTCGGCCTGGGCTTGAGCGGCCCCGTCTCGGACCGCTGGACGCAAGCACTCACGCTGGGCCGAAGCAGCGAGGACCTGGACACGCCTGCTTACTATTCCCGATTTGGCAGCACCCGCGATTCGCTGGACTGGGTCAACTCGCTGAAGCTTTCGGGCGACCAGAGCCTGGGATTGGGCGTGAACTGGAGTCGCGAGACAGGTTATTCCGATGAAGGTTTCCAGGGCTTCGAAAAAAGCAGGCGCAATGCCGCAGCCTTCGTCACCTGGCAGGGCGGGTTCGGGGCACACACCCTGGACGCGTCGCTGCGCCATGACCAGAACAGCCAGTACGGCGCTGCCAGCACCGGCAACTTGGCCTGGGGATGGCGCGCCAGCGACTGGCTGCGGCTGCGCGCGAGTTGGGGCCAGGGTTTCCGGGCGCCCAACTTCAATGAGCTGTATTACCCGGGCTTCGATTTGGGCGGCGGGCTCGTCCTGTTTTCCGGAAATCCGGAGCTGCGGCCCGAGCATTCCCGCAGCACCGAACTGGGCATGGACTGGCAGCTCGGCGGCGCGCAATCGCTCAGCCTTTCTGCCTATCGCACCCGCATCAACGACCTGATTGCCTTTGATGGCCTGCTGTTTGCCGCGATCAACATCCGTAGCGCGGCCATTGATGGCGTCGAACTCGAGTACACGCTGACCCAAGGCGCGCTGGCTATTCGCGGAAATGCGACCTGGCAGGACGCCCGCGATAACGATACCGGCGCGCGCCTGTTGCGCCGCGCCAATCGCAAGCTGCACGCCTCGGTGAACTACGCGTTCGGCAACGGCGCAAGCGTCGGCCTCGACCTGTCTGCCTATTCGCCGCGTCCGGATTTCGGCGGATCGGTACTGCCCGGCTATTCGCGGATTGATTTGCGCGCTTCCGCCCCGCTCGCCCAGGGATGGACCGTCGATGCACGAATCGAAAATATCGGCGACATCGATTACGAGTTGGTGCAGGGTTACAACACGCCTGGCCGGAGTGGAGTAGTCAGCTTGCGCTGGCAAGCACAGTAGTTTCCGATCACGGTGCGGCCGTCCGACCTGAACGGCCGCACTGCGGTGCTAGGCGAGCGGCCCGGGCTGCGCATAGAATCAGGCTTCGGAAATCGGCTCGGGAGGGGGCGCATGTCCGCACCTGCAAACCACTCACCCGTGCTTCCCACCCTGGCTTCGCAGGCCCTGCCGCGGCGCGTGCGAGAGTTGCTGAAGTCGGTTCTCAAGGCCATGTCCCCGGAACTCGAGCGCGGCGTCAACAATGCCATTCGCGAGTTTGAGCAACTGCTGTATCGGCAGATCGAGGGCACCATGGACCAGGCGCTGGGTGCGCAGTGGCGACTGGCCCAGGACAAGGTGGCGCACTCGCGCGCCGACATCGTTTTAAACTTCATGAACGCGCTGGAGGCCGAGCTCGCAAACCTGCAGGACCCGCAGATCGTTCGCGGCCAGTTGCAGGCCCGCCATCATCGCAGCGACGAGCTGGCCCTGGTCAACGACCTGGAAATCGAGGAGACCAGCGCCCTTACCGACGCCGCCACGCGCGCGGAATTACAGCACAGCCTGCAGCTGTTCCTGCTCGGACAACGCTTCGGCGTGCTGGCCGGGCGGCCGGCCTTCGATGTCGAAACCCTGCCCGTCGGTCCGCAGGCCCTGTGCCGATCGCTTCGACGCACGACCGAGTGGCTGGAACTCGAGGTGCAGGCGCGCCTGCTGTTCTTCCGCGCCTTCGAACGCCAGGTGATGCCGCTCTATGGCAGCCTGGTGGAATTGATGAACACCGAACTGGCCCGCGGCGGGGTCCTTCGCAACCTGCAATACGTGCCCATCCGCGCGCGCCGCGTCGAACAGAAGCCCGGCGCCGGCTGGCAGCAGGAAATCACCGACCAGGGGCTCAGCCTGGCCGGCAGTTCAACCGAACGCACGGCGCGAACGATGCTTCGCAACCGCTCGGGCAATTTCGAAGGCGAGGCATCGAACGCGATTCCTCCCGAACTGGCCAGGCAAGCTGCCGAGTTGTTGATGTCCATGGCGCGCGGCCACGGCGACATCGCCAACGACCAAGGCTACAACCTGCTGCGCCAGCTCATGTCCAGCCGCCGTCAATTGCTGGGCAAGCTCAATCCCGATCGCAATCGCGACAGTCGCGAAGCCCCGCACGTAGTCGGCGCAACCGACTTGCAGGAGGCACTTCGTGGGATGCAGGAGCGCCCGATTTCGCCGGTGATCGCCCACGGCCGGGCCGCGCCGCGCAACGTGGGCCATCTCAAGCAGGACATGCTTGCCCTGCTGCGACGCATCTCGCCGAACCAGGAGGCACCCGCGCTATCGGACGAACACAACGACGCGCTGGACCTGGTCGGCATGCTCTATGACAACCTGATGCGTGACGTGAAGCCAGGCAGCACCGCGGCCACGTTGCTGTCGAAAATGCAGGTGCCACTGATGCGCGTGGCATTGCAGGATTCCGGCTTCTTCACCCGCCACGAGCATCCGGCGCGGCAGATGCTCAACACCCTTGCCGAAACCAGCACGCAATGGCTCAGTGATGACGACAGCGATGGCCTGGCCAAGCAGATGCATTCCATCGTTGATCGCGCAGTGCACGATTACAAGGGCGATCCTGCAGTCTTCAATAACGTGGTGCAGGAGCTGATCGGACACCTGCAGATCCTGTCGCGGAAAGCCGAGGTATCCGAACGGCGCCATGTCGAGGCCGCGCGTGGCAAGGAAAAACTCACCCTGGCGCGCGAACATGCGGCGCAGGCGGTCGAGGCCCTGATCAAGGGCCAGAAGCTGCCACGCTTCACTCGCACCATGCTCAGCCAGGCATGGACGGACGTAATGGCGCTGACCGCGTTGCGCCAAGGCGAGGATTCGCTCGCCTGGAAGCGGCAGCTGCAGGTCGCCGAACGGCTGATCGAAATCTCGCAACAGCACGAAGGCTCACACCCCGACCAGCTCGATCCGGAGCGCGGCTTGCAACGCGAGATCGAAGAGGGGCTGACCAAGGTTGGCTACCAGGGCGATGATGTCCCCGCCATCGCCCGCCGGCTCGTGCATCCCAACGACAAGGACGACACCAGCAGCCGCACCGAATTGACCATGCGCCTGAAGGCGCAGGCCCGACTCGGCGAAGAGCTGCCCGGCAAGAAGGGCCGGCGCATACCCCTGACCTCGGCCGAAGAATCCGAAATGGAACGCATCCAGCAGGCGCCGGTCGGCACCTGGTTCGAATTCGTGATCAACCCGCAAGGCGACCGCGCTCGCCGCCGCCTGTCCTGGCTCAGCACCGCCACCGGCGACGCCTTGTTTGTCAACCAGCGCGGCCAGAAGAACGCCGAGTACACGCTCGACAGCCTGGCCCGGCTGATGGCCAAGGGCCAGGTTGCCATCGTCGAGGAAGACAAGACGAGCGCGATCGATCGCGCCTGGGAAAACGTGCTCAACGCGCTGCGCTCCTTCGCGGTACCCGGCGATCCCGAGGTGACGAAATGACTAGCGAATTCCGTCGGGCCAAACGGCGCAAGGTCGAGCAGCGCGTCGAGGTGCTCGACGTGATGAACGAACGCTTGATCGGCCACCTCAGCGACCTGTCGGAAACCGGCATGTTGCTGATCGCGAACCAGGCGCTGGCCAGTGACGGGCTTTACCAACTGCGCTTCAAGCTGGCCGATCCGCACGGGCACGAGCATGCCCTGGAAATCGGCGCACACGAACTGTGGTCGGATGCCGCGGCGGCGCCGGGCCAGGTCTGGACCGGACTGCGCTTCATCGACATGTC
>JBBRXD010000210.1:0-4443 GCA_038248775.1 Lysobacterales bacterium
CGGCCACAGCCCTGAACTTTGTTTTGTTCATCGGCGCGACCACGGCCTTCTTCACCGGCCTGATCGGCATCGTGCAGAACGACATCAAGCGCGTCGTCGCATATTCGACGCTTTCGCAGCTTGGGTACATGACCGTCGCGCTGGGCGTATCGGCCTATTCGGCGGCGGTATTCCACCTGATGACGCACGCCTTCTTCAAGGCGCTGCTGTTCCTCGGTGCCGGCTCGGTGATCATTGCCATGCACCACGAGCAGGACATGCGCCGCATGGGCGGCCTGCGCAAGTACATGCCGATCACCTTCATCACGATGTGGATCGGCACCCTGGCGCTGACCGGCATGCCGTTGCTGTCGGGCTTTTATTCCAAGGACACCATCATCGAGGCGGCGGCGCACCACGCGCACGAATCGCATTCGTGGATTGCGACCTACGGCTATTGGGCGGTGCTGTTGGGTGTGTTCGTGACCAGCTTCTACAGCTTCCGCCTGCTGTACCTGACCTTCCATGGCCGCGAACGCTTCCGTGACGAAATCGCGCATGAAGACCACGGACACGACGCACACACCGATGCTGTCCATGCCAGCGACGCCCACGCAGACGCGCACGGCCATGACGCGCACGCCGACGACGCGCACCACGACGACGACCACGGTCCGGTCGAGCCCAAGGAGTCGCCGTGGGTGGTGACCGTGCCGCTGATCCTGCTGGCGATCCCGTCGTTGCTGATCGGTTTCTTCACGGTCGGTCCGATGTTGTTCGGCAAGGACATGTCGGGCCACCACGATGTGCAGCCTTTCTTCTTCGGCGCGATCGAGACGCTGCAATCGCACGGCGCGATGGCGGCCCTTTCCGGGGAATTCCACGGTGCGCTGGCAATGGCCTGGCACGGTGTGAAGGCCGCGCCTTTCTGGCTGGCCCTGGGTGGTTTCGGGCTCGCGACCTATCTGTATCTGTTCGCGCCCGAGATGGCGGCACGCGCCCGGAAGTTCTTCTCGATCCCGGTGCGTGTCCTCGAGAACAAGTACGGTTTCGACGACTTGTGGATCAAGGGCTTCGCTGGTGGCGGCCTGGTGCTCGGCCGCATCGCCTCGCGCTTCGGCGATGCCGGCCTGATCGACGGCATCGTCAACGGCACCGCCTGGCTGATCGACCGCTTCGCGTTGCTGGTCCGCCGCCTGCAAACGGGTTACCTCTACCACTACGCCTTCGCCATGATCCTAGGTCTCATCGTCCTTTTGGCGATGCTGTCCCGGATGGGTCGCGGGTAAGACAAGGACGCACTGATGTTCTCGACTTGGCCCCTGCTGAGCCTGCTGATCTGGCTGCCGATCGTCGGTGGCGCGCTGACGCTTTTCTTTGGCGACCAGCGCGGTGCGCAGGCACGTACCTTTGCGCTGCTGGTTTCGATCATCACCTTTGTGTTGAGCATCGGCCTGTTCACCGGTATCGACGTAAGCAACCCGGCGATGCAGTTCGTGGAAATCCACCCGTGGATCCCGGCCTTCAACATCGGCTACAACCTGGGCGCCGACGGCATCTCGGTCGCGTTGATCGGGCTGACGACGCTGGTTACCATTCTCGTGCTGCTGGGCGCATGGACTTCGATTGACCGGCGCGTGCACCAGTATTTCGCCAGCTTCCTGATCCTGGAAGGCCTGATGGTTGGCGTTTTCTGCGCGACCGACGCGATGTTGTTCTATGTGTTCTTCGAAGCGATGCTGATTCCCATGTTCATCATCATCGGCGTGTGGGGTGGGCCTCGCCGTGTCTATGCAAGCGTCAAGTTCTTCCTGTTCACTTTCCTCGGCTCGGTCTTCATGTTGATCGGCCTGATCTACCTGTACCTGAAGACGGGCAGCTTCCAGTTGGCCGAGCTGACCAGCGCGCCGCTGGACCGAACCGAGCAGATGTGGCTGTTCTTCGCCTTCCTGGCCGCGTTCGCCGTGAAGGTTCCGATGTTCCCGGTGCACACCTGGTTGCCCGATGCGCATGTCGAGGCGCCAACGGGTGGCTCGGTGGTGCTGGCGGCGATCATGTTGAAGATCGGTGGTTACGGATTCCTGCGTTTTTCGCTGCCGATCACGCCTGATGCCAGCGGCGAATTCGCCTGGCTGGTCATCGCGATGTCGCTGGTTGCGGTGATCTACATCGGCTTTGTCGCGCTGGCCCAGCAGGACATGAAGAAGTTGATTGCCTATTCGTCGATCGCGCACATGGGCTTCGTCACCCTGGGCACCTTCATCGCTTTCAAGCTGGCCCGCGACTACGGTTATGGCGATAGCGCGCGGCTCGGCCTGCAGGGCGCGATGGTGCAGATGATCTCGCACGGCTTCGTGTCGGGCGCCATGTTCAGCTGCGTGGGCGTGCTGTATGACCGCATGCACAGTCGCATGATCCGTGACTATGGCGGCGTAGTTAACACCATGCCGTGGTTCTCGGCCTTGTTCGTCTTTTTTGCCATGGCCAATGCCGGCTTGCCCGGCACCTCGGGTTTCGTCGGCGAATTCATGGTCGTGCTTGCGGCGTTCCAGTACAACAAGCTGGTCGCCTTCGGTGCCGCGACCACCCTCATCCTCGGTGCGGCCTACACGCTGTGGATGGTCAAGCGCGTGGTGTTCGGCAAGGTAGCCAACCACCACGTGGCCGAGCTCACCGATATCAACGCGCGCGAGGCCTGGGTGCTTGGCATCTTCGCCGCGGGTGTGCTGGCCTTGGGCCTGTATCCGAAGCCGCTCACCGACCTGATGGACGCCCCTATCGCGCAGCTGGTCGTCCAGCTCAGTATCAGCAAGCTGTAAGGGAAACACGACATGCTGCCCAACCTTGTCACCATCGCCGACCTGCACACGCTCATTCCCGAGATCTTCGTGTGCTCGGCTGCCTTCGGCCTGCTGATGGTGGACCTGTTCCTGGCGCCGCAGCGGCGCGGCCTGACCCATTTCCTGGCCCTGCTGATATTGCTGGCCGCAACGGTGCTGACCGTGCGCGACATGGCGACCGTCCAGACTTTCGCCTTCAATAATTTCTTCGTGCGTGACGTGGCCAGCGACGTGCTCAAGCTCGGTATGTATGCGATCACCGCCCTGGTCTTCGTCTATGCCAAGCCCTTCCTGCAGGACCGCGACCTGTTCAAGGGCGAGTTCTACGTACTGGTGTTGTTTGCCTTGCTGGGCATGATGCTGATGGTGTCGGCCGGCGGTCTGGTGACCCTGTACCTCGGCCTCGAGTTGCTGGCGCTGAGTTCCTACGGCCTGGTTGGCATGGACCGCGACAACAAGGTCGCGTCCGAAGCAGCGATGAAGTATTTCATCCTCGGTTCGATGGCATCAGGCTTGCTGCTGTACGGCATGTCCATGATCTATGGCGCGACCGGCAGCCTTCAGCTCGATGAAATCTATGCCGCCAGCGCCACTGGTGGCTCCGACACGCTGCTGGCGATGGGCGTGGTGTTCATGCTGGTCGGCATCGCCTTCAAGTTCGGCGCTGCGCCGTTCCATATGTGGTTGCCTGATGTTTACCAAGGCGCGCCGACGGCGATGACGGCCTTCATCGGTTCCGTGCCCAAGCTTGCGTACTTCGGCATGGCCTACCGGCTGCTTGAGTCGGGCGTTGGCCCGCTGGATGTCGAGTGGCGGGTCATGATCAGCTGGCTGGCGGCAGCGTCGCTGGTGGTCGGCAATGTGTTTGCGCTGGCCCAGACCAACTTCAAGCGACTGCTGGCGTACTCGACCATTTCCCACGTCGGCTTCCTGTTCATGGGCCTGGCCAATGCCAGCCCGATGGGCTATTCGGCGGCGATGTTCTACGCGCTGAGCTATGCGCTGATGGGCGCTGCTGCTTTTGCCTCAATCATCCTTCTGTCGCGGCGCGGCTTCGATGCTGAGCGGATTGCCGATTTCCGCGGCCTGTGGAAGACCCATCCACTGCACGCCCTTTTGGTACTGTTCATCATGGCGTCGCTGGCGGGCATTTCGCCCTTCCTCGGCTTCTGGGCCAAACTGGTGGTGATCGGGGCGGCGCTGGACGCTGGCATGACCTGGCTGGCGATCCTGTCGGTGGTCTCCGCGGTGATCGGCGCTTTCTACTACCTGCGCCTTATCCGCGCCATGTTCTTCGAGGAGCCAGAGGGTGATGGTGCCCAGGTCCATCCGGACAGCCACCTGCGCGCGGCCTTCGCGATCAATGCGGTGGCGCTGCTGGTGCTGGGCCTGTTTGCCCAGCCGCTTTTACACTGGTGCCAGGCCGCATTCCCCGTTTAACAAATCTTCTTGCGTGGGATTCGCGCAAGCCGTTATAATTGGGATTCTGCTGCGGGGTGGAGCAGTCTGGCAGCTCGTCGGGCTCATAACCCGAAGGTCGCAGGTTCAAATCCTGCCCCCGCTACCAGTTCAAGGCCGTATCCATTCACCGATACTGCCCGGTCTTGTCGTCAACGGTTTCGAC
>JBBRXD010000211.1:0-4416 GCA_038248775.1 Lysobacterales bacterium
ACCACGCGGCTGTCTTCCACATACAGCACTTCACCGCCCGGTTCCGATTCGGGCGCGACGTAGCCCTTGATGAAGGCAGCCAGCGCGTTGAAGCCGAGCGACTTGTCGAAATAATCGGTGACGATGTCATTGAAGCTGCGGCTTTCCAGGCGCTCCTGCACGTCGCCGGAAACCACAATGATGGGGATGTACGCCTGCGGTGTGTGTTCACGCAGGTAGCGGGCCAACGCCAGACCATCCATGTCGGGCAAACGCAAAGCCGTGGTAACCAGGCTGAAGGCGCCGGTGAGCAACGCGGTCTTGGCTTCCTCGCCGGTTTCGCAACCGATGAATTCCATGGTCGGCAACTGCTGCCGCAGCACGCCCTCGATCATCTTTCGGACAACCTTCGACCCGTCCACCACCATGATTCGTGGGGTTGCGGTCTCGGAAAGTCGGAAGCCGGGGCTGCTCATCAATGGGCTCAAAGGTCGGTTGGACGAGTCTGCCTCAGATGGTGACCACTGGCGAGCCACGCGCCCAGCCATCCAAGCATCGTTGTAGTGAACACGATCACAACTACCCACTTCCAACCCGGTCCGGTGAACTGGAAGCGACTGCCGTAGCTGCCAACCAGCGACGCCAGGCTCGGTTGTAATAACGCAGCGGCGATGGCGAGCAGGCCAAGCGCGGCAAGGCCTGCGGCCAGTCCGTACCATGCCCCCAGGTAAATGAATGGCCGACGAACGAAGCCATCGGTGGCGCCCAGCTGTTGCAGCACCGCGATCTCGTCGCGACGCGCGCCAATCTCCAGGCGCACCGTGTTGCCAACGACCAGCAGCACGCCCAGGCTGAGCAGTCCGGCTACGACCAGGGTCAGTTGCCGGCCAAATCCCAGCCAGGCGGAGAGTCGCTGCCGCCAGACGGCGTCGTGTTGCACGAGCTCGATTTCAGGTCGCGTCTTCAGCTCGACCGCCAGCTTGGCGCCATCATCGTTGGGCTGTACCACCAGCACGGTCGGCAACGGATTTTCATCGAGCAATTCAAGCGCACCGGCCAGGTCGCTCAATTCTCGAAATTCGGCCATGCCCTGTTCCGGCGTCTTCAGCGTGACCGAGGCGACATCGCTGCGCTCACGCAATTGCTCGGCCAACTGTTCGGCGGCTCGCGCATCCACGTCCGTCTTGAGGAACACGCCAATCTCGCGCGACTCGCGCACGCTGCCCGACAGTCGCTCGACGTTGGTCAGGGCCAGCGCGAGCCCGAGCGGCAGGGCCATCGCCACGGCCATCACGCCGACGGTGAGCAAGGTCGAGAACGGGCGCTGGAAGAACCGGCCGAGGCTCGACACCAGTGAATACGCATGTTGCTCGCGCCAGGCACGCAAGCGCTTGCCCAAGCCACCCTGGCTGACGCGGGCGGCTGTTGGCGCGGTGCGGGCCCCGCCCTTGGTGGGCGTGCTCATGCCGCCAGGTCCTCGGGCGAGATGTCGTCGGTAAGTCGGCCGTGGTCGAGCACGAGCACGCGCTTGCGCAGTCGGCGCACCAGGCCTAAGTCGTGGCTGGCGACCAGCACAGCCGTGCCCTGCGCCTGCATCGCGACGAATAACTGCATGATTTCGGCGGCCAGGGTTGGATCGAGGTTGCCGGTGGGCTCGTCGGCCAGCAGCACCAGCGGTTGCGCGACCATCGCGCGGGCGATGCCGACGCGCTGCTGTTCACCGGTGGAAAGTTCGAACGGTCGCGCGCGTTCGCGGGAGCCCAATCCGACTTTGTCGAGCATGGACCGAACCCGCTTGCCGATTTCCGGCGACGGCGTGCCGCTGATCAGCAGCGGCAGTGCGACGTTTTCAAAGACGGTGCGCTCCAGGATCAGCCGATGGTCCTGATGTACCACGCCAACCTGGCGGCGATGCATCGCCACCTGCCGGCCACGGACCTTGGCAAGGTTCCGATCCGACACCAGCACGGTGCCACGCGTGGGCCGTTCGCTGAGATGGATCAGGCGCAGCAAGGTGCTCTTGCCTGCGCCCGAATGACCGGTAATGAACACCATCTCGCCGGCGTCGACCGAAAATCCGACCTCAGTCAACGCGGCATGGCCGCCCGGATAATTCTTGCTGACAGCATCGAAACGCAGCAGGGCCATGCCAACTCCAGGGGACGAATCAGGGCTTGGCGGGAACGACCAGCGATTTGACCTGGCGCGCGAATCGCTTCAAGAAACTTTCCTTTGACACCGTTTGCGCGGGTGCGGGAGCGGCTGGCGCCTGTTTCGCAGCGATGTTCACCGACGGCGCTGCCGAGCCTTCACCGCGCGGGCCACGCTGGCGACGTGGTCGATCGCCCTCGGCGCGCGGGGGGCGCGGAGGAGCATTCGGGTCACGCGGTGGACGCGGCGCGGCGTTGGCATCGCGCGGTGGACGCGGCGAGCCATCGGCTTCGGACGATCCATTGGCATGCGCGGGGCGACGCGGGCCGCTGGACGAGCCGCTGCCGCTGCGCGATCCACCACCGCCACTGCGCGAGCCGCCGGGGCCACTGCGCGAGCCACCGGGACCACCGCGGCTGCCGCCGGTCTTCGGGCCGCGACCACTGGCCAACGCTTCGGCGCGGGCTTCGCGGAAAAGATCGGCAATGCTTTCAACTTCTTCGCCGTCTGCGCTTGCCACCGGCGCACGCGGGGCGCGCGGAATCGGCCGCATCAGTTCGGCGGTGACCGCCTCGACCGGGATCTTCTGTTCGATGTAGGCCTCGATTTCCGGCAGCGACTGCGCGTAGATCTCGCAGGCGAAGCTGACGGCGTCGCCCTCCAGGCCCAGCCGTGCGGTACGGCCGATGCGATGCACGTAGTCCTCGGCATCGAAGGGCAGGTCGAAGTTGTACACATGGCTGACCGCGTCAATGTGCAGGCCGCGGGCGGCGACGTCGGTGGCGACCAGCACTTCCAGTTCGGCGCGCTGGAAGCGGGCCAGGATGCTCTGGCGCTTTTTCTGCGGCACGTCGCCGGATAGAACGCCTACCCGATAACCGGCCTTTTCCAAAGCACGGCCCACGCGCTCGACCCAGGCCTTGGTGTTGACGAAGACCATGGTGCGGTTGGCGTCGGTGCGCGACAGCAGGCTGATCAGCAGCGGCAGCTTTTCTTCATTCGACGGGAAGTACACGACCTGACGCACGCGCGAGGCGGTGATGGTCTCGGTTTCGACAATGACTTTTTCCGGCTCGTTCATGTGCTCGTAGGCAAGTTCGAGCACGCGATGGCTCAAGGTCGCCGAGAACATCAGGGTCTGGCGCTCTTCGCGGCGCGGCAGCTTGCGCAGCAGGAAGCGCAGGTCCTTGATGAAACCCAAATCGAACATGCGGTCGGCTTCATCGAGGATGCAGACCTCGCAGGCGTGCAGGTGCACGATGCCTTGGCGCACGTAATCGATCAGGCGGCCCGGCGTGGCGATGATGACGTCGCAGCCCTGGGTGAGCTGGGCGCGCTGCTTGTCGTAATCGACGCCGCCGTAGATCAGCGCGAACTTCAGGCCGAGGCCGGCGCAGAATTTTTCGGCATCCTTGTGGATCTGGATGGCGAGCTCGCGAGTCGGCGCCAGGATCATGGCGCGCGGGTCGGCCGGGCCGCGATTGGCGAGCGCCGGACGGGTCATCAGGCGCTGGACCAGGGTGATAAGGAAGGCGAGGGTCTTGCCGGTGCCGGTCTGGGCTTGTCCTGCGACATCGCGCCCGGTCAGGGAGATCGGCAGGGTCAGCGCCTGTATCGGGGTACAACGGGTGAAACCGGCCGATTCCAGGCCGGCGAGCATGTCCGGGTGCAGGTCAAAGCTGGAAAAAGCGATATCAGTCAGGGGTTTATCAGACATTTTGTCAGTCATGGGGTCTCTTATCCGCGGTCTGGCCGCGCTTGCACGTCTTGCCCGGGGGTCGCAAACTGCGCCGGTGCTTCGGGCTGGTTGCCGGGTTGTCATCGGCAGGGTCAGCCCCCAGTTTACCGCAATCAGGGGCCTTCCCGGCCCCGCGCATCATTAGACAAATCAGGAGTTTGCCCGTGAGTGACCAAGTGCTGCATGTTGGCGACGACGACTTTGACGCCCAGGTGTTGAAGTCCGATACCCCGGTGCTGGTGGACTTCTGGGCCGAGTGGTGCGGGCCGTGCAAGATGATCGGGCCGATGGTTGATGAGCTCGCAGGCACCTACGCGGGCCGCGTCAAGGTGGTCAAGATAAATATTGACAACAATCCGAAAATCCCGCGCCAGTACGCGGTTCGCGGCATCCCGACCCTGATGATGTTCAAGAATGGCGCCGTGCATTCCACCCAGGTCGGCGCTGTAGGCAAGTCCCAGCTGGCCGCCTTCGTCGACAAAGCCGTCTGATCCTGTGGGAGCGGGGGGGGGGGGGCGAGGCTATTAATGAAGATGACACGCAGCCCC
>JBBRXD010000212.1:0-4392 GCA_038248775.1 Lysobacterales bacterium
GGACAGATCACGCAGGCGATGCACGATGCGGGTGAACTCATCGAGTCCGGCTGCCGCGCGCGGCGTGAGTTGCTTGAGCAAGGATATTTCTTCAGCGGCGCGCGATAGCGAATAACCCGCCTGCTGCGCCATCTGCGCCAGCTTGGCCAGCGTGGTACCGCCCACTTCGCGCTTGGGCGAACCAATCGCGCGCAGGAAGGCGGCGTCATCATCGGGATTGGCGAGCACGCGCAGCCAGGCCAGCGCATCCTTCACTTCACCGCGATCCAGGAATGCCGTGCCGCCGGTCAGGTGGTAGGGAATGCGCAACAGTTGCAGCGCTTTTTCCAAGGGGCGCGACTGGTGATTGCCGCGGAACAGGATGGCGAATTCACTCCACGGGATGTCCTTGGCCTGCTTGAGGTAGGAAATTTCCGCGGCTACGCGCTCGGCTTCGTGCTCGGTGTTCTTGCAGGCCCAGACGCGCACGTTTTCGCCGTCGCCGTGCTGGCTCCACAGTTGCTTGAGGTGCACGTGCGGGTTCTTCGCGATCAAGGTGTTCGCGCAGCGCAGGATGCGGCCCGAACAACGATAGTTCTGCTCGAGCTTGACTACTTTTAGTTGCGGATAGTCCAATGCCAGCTGATCAAGATTCTCCGGATTGGCGCCACGCCAGGCATAGATGCTCTGGTCATCATCGCCGACGCAGGTCAGCTGGCCGCGCGGGCCAGCCAGTTGTTTCAGCAGGCGGTATTGCGCGCCGTTGGTGTCCTGGCACTCGTCCACCAGCAGGTAGCGGATGCGTTCGCGCCAGGCCGGCGCGAGCTCGGGATCTTCTTCCAGCAAGCTCAACGGCAGGCGGATCAGGTCGTCGAAATCCACGGCGTTGAAGGCCTGCAGGCGATCCTGGTAGCGCTTGTAAAGAGCCGCGGCTTCACTCTCGCGCGCGCTGCGCGCTGCCTCCGCGGCTTGCGCGGGGGACAGGCCTTCGTTCTTGGCGCGCGACACCAGTCCACGCAGGGCTTCCAGCGCATCCTTCTTCAAACCGGGCGCTGCCAGGTCCTTGATGATGCCCATCTGGTCGTCGCTGTCGAAGATGGAAAACCCGCGACGCAGTTTCGCCCGCGCGTGCTCCACCTGCAGGAAGCGCAGGCCCAGAGAATGAAAGGTGGAAATCGTCAGGCCTTCGGCGGCATCGCCCTTCACCCGCTTGGCCACGCGCTCGCGCATTTCGCGCGCGGCCTTGTTGGTGAAGGTGATCGCCGCGATGTGCTTGGCCTCGTGCCGCCCGCGCGCGATCAGGTGGGCGATTTTCTCGGTGATGACCCGCGTCTTGCCACTGCCCGCGCCAGCGAGCACGAGCAAGGGGCCGTCGGTGTATTCGACGGCGAGTTTCTGGGGGGAGTTGAGGCCGGACATGCGCCAGTCCTGACTACAGTCGCCAGTCGTCGTTCGGCATGATTCGTTTCATGAACTCGTCGAACAAAGGCACGGTAAATGCGGTATCGCCATGGTTCGGGCTATAGATCATACCTTTGCCAATGAGCGAGTTGCGGGTGGGGCCCAAGGACGTTACCTTCCGCACCAGGCATTCGGCGATATCGCCCGAGCGGTGGGGCCCGGGACCAAGTTCGGCCATTGCTCGCAGATATTTCTTTTCCGCCGGCGTCAGACGGTCGAGTCGGACCCGAAAAAAACTCTCATCCAGTGCAGCGACGGCAACTGCCGTGGCGTTTTGCACGTCGCCAAGCTCAATCGGCGACGAGTCCGCTGCTTCCCACGAATGTTTTCCCCATTCCTGCAGGAAATACGGATAACCCTTGGTGAGCGCGAGGATTTCATCGATGGCCGCCTCCGAATAACTCACCCCCTGCTCTTCGGCGGGCTTGGCAATGGCAATCTTGGCTGCTGGCGCGGGCAGTGGCCCCACCTCTGGAAAATCAAATAGGCGCTCGGCATAGGACTTCGCCTCACCCATGCGGCCCCGCAACTGGGGCAATCCCGCACCCACCAGCATTACCGGCAGCTTGCGTTGCGCCGCGCGGTGCATGGCGGTGATCAGCGCGGCCAGTTCGGCTTGCTGCACATACTGCAGCTCGTCGATGAACATCACCACGGCCGTGTCGGCTGACTTGGCAGCCAGTCCTACCGTCTCCAGTAGCGCAGGCAAGTCGTGCTCAAGGTCTCCGTTGTCGGCCAGGCCCGGTTCGGATTCGTAGTCGATGCCTACTTCAATGTCCTGGAACTTGAGCTTCAAACCTTTCGCGAAGCCGGCCAGCGCTCTCAAGCCGCGCGTGGCCAACTCTTTTGCCGCTTCGTTAAGGCTCATCCGCAATAGTGCCTGTCGCAACTGTGGTGCCAGCAGCGCAGGCAGCGAGCGTTTTTCGGGAGCTTCGATCCGGATGGTCTGGACGCCCGTACCTTCGGCGTCGTCCCGGATCCGGTCAAGCAGCACCGTCTTGCCTACGCCCCGGAGCCCCACCATCAGCGCGCTCTTGGTCGGCAGCCCCAGGCGCACGCGGGCAATGGCGATTCGAATGGTTTCGCGCAATTCGTCGCGGCCAGCCAGTTCCGGGGGTGGGGTGCCAGCACCGGGGGAATAGGGGTTGCGAATGGGGTCCATAGCGAGATTATATGGAGTTTAGTCAATTTATCAACAAGCGATATAAAGGCGTAAACTCCCAATAGCTGTCTGCCAGATCAGCAACAGCAGCCGGGAGGGTACAGCTACGGGATTTCACCCAAGGGCACGCCCATCAGGAACAACAACGGCTCCTGCACCCGCGCCGCCCAGTCATTCTCGTTGTGTCCGCGACCAGGATGCACCCGCAGCATCACTTGCTGGTCGCTGTAACCGCCATCGCGCAACAGCTCCGCGAAAAACGTGTGCGCGGGTGCGTAGAGGTTGTCCAGGGAATCGTCGCCGCGATCGCTGTACACCTTCAATGTTCCGGGCGGCGGCAGGTTCTTCTGCAAATAGTTGAAGGCCGCCAGCGGCAGCGCGCCATTGCGGGCTTTGACCAGGCCCACCGCCGTCGGCGTGCCGATCCAGTGCGTGGACAGGCCAGCTGCGCCGCCAAAAACATCCGGATACTCGAACAGGGCGTACAGCGAAATCATGCCGCCCATGCTCGCGCCCAGGGTGAAGGTGGACGCCGGCCCCGGACGCGTCGCGTAACGGCGGTCAATGGCTGGCTTGAGTTCCTCGACGATGAAGCGCAGGTAGGCATCGCCGAGCGACTTGCCGCGCTGCGCCTGCTTCACGTAGTGCTTGCGCGTGCGCCGGTCGGTGTAGGCCAGGAATTTTTCCGGGTAGTACTCCGCGTAGCGGTAGTCGGCACGGTTCCAGATGCCGACCACGATGGTTGCCGGAATGCGCCCTTCGCGCATCAGTCGTGCCACGGTGTCATCGATATTCCAGCTTTGCTTGTTCCAGGCAATGTCGGCGTCGAACAGCATCTGCCCGTCGTGCACGTAGATGACGTTGTAGCGCTGGCCACTGCCATAGCCTTCGGGCAACCAGACATCGACATTGCGCGCCGGGACGAAGCGCGAGGGGAAATCGGCGAGGCGTTCAATATGGCCACTGCTGGCTTTGGGTAGGGGCAGCGACTGCGCAGTAGCGGTCGCTATCCACAGCCCGCCCATGATCGCCAGCACCGTGCTGCGTACATCCATCATTTCCTCCTGGCTGTCAGCGTTTGACGCAGGGCCCGGCCAGCGCCTCGATCTCGGCGATCGGCACTTTCTCGGCGCGGGCGATGCACAGCAGGTTGTCCTGGCACTTCGCCAGCAGGCGCAGCAGCTCGGCACGCTCGGCGTCAGAAAAATCGGCCTGGGCTTCCCCGATCAGGGCATCGGCCATCGCCACGCCGCGAGCGAATCGCTCCATGCCCACGGCGGTCACCCGCGCGCGCAGGATGCGGCCATGCTCGGGATCGGGCTCGCGCACGATCAGGCCGTCGGTCTCCAGCCGGGTCAGGATCTTGTTCATCGTTTGTGGACTCACCATGGCCCATCGTGCCAACTGGGCGCCTGACAGGCCGGGCGTTTCCGAAAGCAGGAACAGCGCGGCCATATGCGGAAAGGTCAGGCCCAGATCGGCTGCCCGCGCCCGGTTCTCGATGGCGGCTCGCATCAGCTGGTGCGCCTGCTTCAGCAGGTAGCCCAGATGCTCCTCGGGGCGGTCTGGCCCCTTTGTCGTTTTAGAGCTCATTGTCAGGGCGCTGATAAGTTATCATGGCGCTGATAATACACCCTGAGGCAATGCAGATCATGGCTTCCCCGCGCGCCCGCCTCGCCCTGCTCACCCTGATGGCCCTCGGCCTGACCGGCTGCGGCACTTCAGACAAGCCCGACGACGACGCCACTGCCCCCGTCGCGGCCAGCCTGGCCGTGACGATGGTGAAGGCC
>JBBRXD010000213.1:0-4388 GCA_038248775.1 Lysobacterales bacterium
ATCAGGTGGATGCGAAGCCGCGGGTCCGAAATCAATTGCACGATGCCGTCGAACTCGCCGGGCGGGACGCTGGCGAAGGTTTCCTGAAGGTTGCGCAGGATGGCGTCGGAGAATTCGGCATGCGCGGGCTCGGGCTTGCCGGATCGCGTCTTGCGAGCAGGCGAGGGCCGCTTCGCCAGCGGCGAGCTCAGCTGAGCGGACAATTCGTCGCGCAAGCTGCGCTGGAAATCGAGATAGGAGGCGAACCCGAGCCGCCCGACCAGCCGCAGGACGGTCGGTGGGCTGACCCCGACCGCGAGCGCCAGTTGGGTCGCACTCTGCAAGCCGGCGACTGGATATTCGGCAAGTAATTGATGCGCAACGCGTCGTTCCGTGGCCGGAAAGCTGTCCAGCCCCTCGCGCAGGCGTTCCACTATGGTTTGGGCCATCTTCGCTCCATGGATCAACTTGACAACCTGAACTGATTGTTAGAGATTTAACAGTACCCGTGACATGAAACACCGCTGTAATAATTATTACACCTTTTTTCTGGAAATTTCTCTATCCTTCCCCAGCTCGCCAACACCGAAGTGGCATTGAATGACCTGCCGGTGGCGGTTCTGAACCGGCATGGTCGCGGGCAGGTAGTCCTGATTTGCGAGCACGCCAGCCGATTCATTCCCGACCCGTTTGGCGCGCTCGGCCTTTCGCCGCAAGACCAGCTCAGGCACATCGCCTGGGACATTGGCGCACTGGGACTGGCCAGCGAACTGTCGGGAATGCTTGACGCGCCGCTCGTCCATGCAACCTATTCGCGGCTCTTGCTGGACCTCAATCGGCCGATTGACGCCGCCGACTCGATCGTCGAAACCAGCGAAGACACGGTGATTCCCGGCAACGTCGCAATTGATCCTTCGCAACGCGAGCTGAGGCAACGGCAAATCTACGCCCGGTTCCATGCCGAACTCGATGCCCTGGTGGATCGGCGCATCGCGTCGGGCCTGCCAACTTGCGTGGTCTCCATCCACTCCTTCACGCCGCGCTACCACGGCGTCGATCGCCCCTGGCACGTCGGCGTCATTTCACGCAACGACCGCTCCCTCGCCGACCCGCTGCTTGCCGCGCTTGGCGCCGAACCCGGGCTTTGCGTCGGCGATAACCTGCCGTACGGTCCACAGGATGGCGTGTACCACAGCCTGGAACGACATGGCGAGGCGCGCGGACTGCTCGGCGCGATGATCGAGGTCCGGAATGATTTGCTCGACGACGCCGATTCGCGAAAGCGATGGGCCCAGACATTGCGCAAGACCCTCGAGTCGGCGCTGCGCAACATTGCTACCCGAAGCTGACCGCCAGGAAAAAACGATGAACCCACCCTCATACACGATGGACCAATTGCGCAGCGATGTCGCCGCAGGAAGCATCGATACCGTGCTTGCCTGCATGGTGGACATGCAAGGCCGATTGATCGGCAAACGATTCCAGGCCGAGTACTTCCTCGACAGCGGCCACGAGGAAACCCATTGCTGCAATTACCTGCTGGCCAACGACATCGACATGGAGCCGGTGCCTGGCTATGCCGCGGCTAGTTGGACCAAAGGCTACGGCGACTTCGTTCTGAAGCCGGACATGGCAACCTTGCGCCGGGTCCCTTGGCTCGAAGGCACTGCACTGGTTCTGTGTGATGTGCAGGACCATCACTACCATGACCTGCCGCACAGTCCGCGCGGGATACTTAAAAAGCAGATCGCGCGGCTGACTGAACGCGGTTTCACCGGCATGTTCGCATCCGAGCTGGAGTTCTACCTGTTCAACGAAAGCTATGAAGACATCCACGAGAAAAACTACCAGAAGCCAAAAACCGCCGGCCATTACATCGAGGACTACAACATCCTGCAGACCACGCGCGAAGAGCCGGTGATGCGCGCGATACGCAAGCACCTGCAGGCGGCGGGCGTGCCTGTGGAAAATTCCAAGGGCGAATGGGGACCAGGCCAGGAGGAAATCAACGTCCGCTACTGCGAAGCGCTGGAGATGGCCGATCGCCACGTGATCATCAAGCATGCCTGCAAGGAAATTGCATTGCTGCAGGGCAAGGCAATCACCTTCATGGCCAAGTGGCGCAATGACCTGGCCGGCTCAAGCAGCCACATCCACAACTCGCTGTGGAGCCTGGATGGCAAACAGGCGCTGTTCTTTGACTCGAAAGCCGAGTTCACCATGTCACCGCTGATGCGGCACTGGGTCGCCGGTCAATTGAAATATGCACCGGATATCACCTGCTTCCTCGCGCCCTATATCAACTCCTACAAGCGCTTCATGGTGGGTACGTTTGCGCCAACACGGGCCATCTGGAGCCGCGACAATCGCACCGCCGGTTTCCGCCTGTGTGCCGAAGGCAGCAAGGCCATCCGTATCGAATGTCGCATTGGTGGCGCCGACCTGAACCCCTATCTGGCCTTTGCTGCGCTGATAGCAGCGGGCCTGGCCGGGATTGACGAAAAACTGGAACTGGCCAAGCCCTTCGAAGGCGACGCCTACTATGGCGACAAGCTGCCGGAAGTCGCCAATACACTTCGCGATGCAACAGCGGCACTGAAGGCCTCGGCCATGCTGCGCAAGGCCTTTGGTGATGAAGTCATCGACCACTACGCGCACACGGCGGACTGGGAACAGATGGAATACGACCGCCGGGTAACCGATTGGGAACTGCGCCGCGGATTCGAGCGTTATTGAGGACAGCATGAGCACACAGGTACAGCTTGTTTCACCCGTGGATGGCCTGGTGTACGTCGAACGACGGAACGCCTCGGAAAGCGAAGTGGCCGCTGCACTCGACGCAGCAGCGACCGCGCAGGAAGAATGGAAGCGTCGGCCCTTGTCGGAGCGCGCGGCTTTGTGCACCGCGGCCGTCGACGCGATGTTGTCGATGCGCGACCAGATCGTGCCGGAACTGGCCTGGCAGATGGGCAGGCCGGTCCGCTATGGTGCCGGCGAATTGCGCGGCTTCGAGGAACGCGCGCGCCACATGATCGCCATCGCGCCGGAAGCCCTGGCTGCTATCGACCCGGGCCCGAAGCCGGGCTTCCATCGCCTCATCAAGCGCGAGCCGCTGGGCACCGTGCTGGTGATCGCGCCCTGGAACTACCCCTACCTGACCGCGGTGAATTCGATCATCCCCGCGTTGATGGCGGGCAATAGCGTCATCCTCAAGCACGCCACGCAGACGCTGCTGGTGGGCGAACGATTTGCCGAAGCGTTCCGACTGGCGAAACTTCCCGAGGGACTGTTCCAGAACCTCGTCCTCGACCACGGCCAGACCGCCGCGATCATCGGCTCGGGACGCGTGCATCAGGTCAATTTCACCGGCTCGGTTGCCGGTGGCAAGGCAATGGAAGCCGCAGCGTCCGGACACTTCCTGGGCTTGGGCCTGGAACTGGGCGGCAAGGATCCGGCCTACGTGCGCAGCGATGCCAACCTCGAACACAGTGTTGAAAACCTGGTCGACGGCAGTTTCTTCAACTCGGGCCAGAGCTGTTGCGGCATCGAGCGCATCTATGTGCACCGCAGCGTGTATCCGGAATTTGTTGATCGCTTCGTCGCGCTCACCCGCCAGTACGTGCTGGGCAGCCCCTTGAATGAGGCAACGACACTGGGCCCGGTGATCAAGCAGTCGGCCGCGGAATTCGTTCGCCGCCAGATCAGCGACGCGGTCGCGATGGGCGCGCGCGCACTGATTGACCCGGCTGAATTTCCCGCCGACCGACCCGGCTCTGCCTACCTCGCGCCGCAGGTTTTGGTTGACGTGGATCACACCATGTCGGTGATGCGCGACGAAAGCTTTGGCCCCGTGGTCGGCATCATGAAGGTGCGCGACGACGACGAGGCGGTTGAACGGATGAACGACAGCGAATTCGGGCTCACCGCGTCGGTCTGGACGGCCGACCTGGACGCCGCTGAAGCGATCGGCGCGCGGGTCGACACCGGGACCTTCTTCATGAATCGCTGCGATTACCTTGACCCTGCGCTGGCCTGGACAGGCGTGAAGCAAACCGGCCGCGGCGCTACCCTGTCGCGGGTCGGCTATGAAACGCTGACGCGCCCAAAATCCTTCCATCTTCGCCACGACATCAGCCCATGACTCATCAGGCAATGGAATATCAGACCGAGAGGCGCCCGGCATGACCCGTCGCGCCAACTGGAATTACCCCACCGCAATCCGCTTCGGCGCAGGCCGCATCGCGGAACTTGCAGAAGCCTGTCTGGCGCACGCGATTCGCAAGCCGCTGCTGGTCACCGATGCCGGGCTGGCGCAGGCGCCGATCACGCTCGACGCACTGGCCTGCCTGCGCGCGGCAGGCTTGGATGCCGCGTTGTTCTCGGACCTCAAGCCGAACCCGGTGGAGGCG
>JBBRXD010000214.1:0-4385 GCA_038248775.1 Lysobacterales bacterium
AAACCTACGACCGCGAATTGACCGATATCTTCGCCATCCAGGACGAAATCGCCAACGCCATTGTTACGGCGCTGCGTGGCTCGCTGGATGCACGCAAGGCACAGCCTGTCGTCGCCGTGCAGGCTGACACCCAGAACATGGAGGCCTACGAGATCTACCTCAAGGCGCGCGAGATGTTCATCGCCCGCAAGGACGTCGATCAAAGCGTGCGCCTGTTCGAGAAAGTGGTGGCGTTGGATCCAAAGTTTGCGCGTGGTTGGGAAGGATTGGCCGCTGCCAGCGCCATCGCCGAAAGCTGGGGCTTCCACGATCGCGACTACACCGCGCTCGCGGACAAGTCGGCCAGACAAGCGCTGGAACTGGATCCGAAGCTGTCGATGCCCTGGGCCGTGCTGGCGATGGTCGAAAACACCAAGCTTCCCATCAATTGGGTAGAGGCCATGCAACTGCACGACAAGTCCGTCGCTGCAGACAATAACAATGGCACGGCGTATCTCTGGCGTGCCATCAGCTGGAGCAACCTGGGCTTTTTCGATCGTGCCCTGGCTGACATGGACCGATGCATCGTGCTTGATTCTGCGTACAAGAATTGCGTTCGCTGGAAGGCCGTGGTCCTGTTGAACATGGGCAACGATGACCAGGCGCTGGCCTTGTTCGAACAAGGCGTCGCTGCTGGCTTCATCAGGAATCGCGCGGCGGAATTCCTGCCGGCGCTGGTGCGACGTGGCGATCGTCTTGCGGCCGAGCTGCTGATGGCAACTTTCGACACGCAACCGAAATTGAATGCCTTCCTGCTCGACGCCCTCGCCGAGCCCGCGCTGCCCAACTCGACGACGAAGGCACATGTCAATCGAAAACTAATCGAGGGCGATATCAGTTCCGACCAGTCGATCGGAATGTCCCGATACTATCTTTGGCTCGGTGCCTACGACCTCGTCGCCACCTCGCCGGACATCGATAACGACTCGCAGATCGCATGGGACCGCAGCCAGCCCGCGTTTCGAAACTCGGCTGGCTTCAAGGGCGTGTTGAACAAGCTTGGCGTACCTGCTTATTGGCGTGCTAAAGGCTATCCACCCCAATGCCGCGCCCAGGCCAGCAATGATTTCGTATGCGACCCCATCCCACCCTACGCTCGGCAGGTAGCCCGATGAATCCTTCACACCTCGCCAAAACCGACTTCGAAAACATCGCTGGCGCCGCGATCGACAGTGGCCAGACCCTGCCGCAGATGCTGATCGCCGCCTGCAAGCGCTATGGCGACAAGCCGGCCTTCACCAATCTCGACCACAGCTTGAGCTTCACCGAACTCGACAAACTCAGCGCCGACCTGGCGGCGAACCTGCGCGGCGGCTTGGGCTTGGCTGCTGGCGACCGGGTTGCCATCATGGTGCCGAACCTGCTGCAGTTCCCGGTGGCGCTGTTGGGTGTATTGCGCGCCGACCTGATCGCGGTGCTGGTCAACCCGATGTACACCGCGCGCGAATTGCACCACCAACTCGCCGACTCGGGCGCCCGCGTGCTGATCGTCCTGGACAACTTCGGCCATGTCGCGGCCGACGCCATCGTGGCGACCGACGTGCAGACGGTCATCACCACGCGGGTGGGTGACATGTTGCCGTGGCCGAAGTCGCTGATCGTTGACTGGACCATCAAGTACAAGAAAAAACTGATCAAGCCGTTTTCCATTCCCGGCGCGCTGCGCTGGACGAAGGTCGTGGCCGATGGCGCGCGCCAGCCGCGCGTCGAGGCAAAGACTTCGCAATCAGATACCGCGCAACTGCAGTACACGGGCGGCACCACGGGTCTGTCCAAGGGCGCGGCGCTGCAGCACACCGCGCTGATGGCCAACGTCGCCGCTGCGGAACAATGGCTGGGTAGGCTGCTCGATCCCGAAAAGGATATTTCGCTGATCTGCTTGCCGCTGTACCACATCGCCGCCTACGCCAACATGCTGTACATGTGGGCGCACGGTATCCACAGCGTGCTCATCACCAATCCCCGCGATATCCCCGGCCTGATTGCCACCTTCGAAAAATATCGCCCCGCCACTTACTCCGGCGTCAACACCCTGTTCGACGCGCTGCTCAACGCACCCGAATTCGCCAAGCTCGATGTGTCCAACCTGAAGTTGTGCGTGCAGGGCGGCACCGCGCTGCGCCGTGCCACGGCAGAACAATGGAAGGCGGTTACCGGCAAGGACGTGGTGGAAATGTACGGCCTGTCCGAAACCAGCGCAGGCATTACGGCAAACCGATGGGACGCGCCCAACCCGGTGGGCTCGATCGGCATGGCCTTGCCCGGGGTTGAAATCAGCCTGCGCGATGAAGAGGGCAGGGAAGTGGCCTTCGGTGAGCTCGGTGAACTGTGCGCGCGCGGCCTGCAGGTCACCACCGGTTACTGGCAGCGTCCGGACGAAGCGGAGACTGCGTTCTTCCCCGGAGGCTGGTTCCGCAGCGGCGACATCGCCAAGGCCGACGAGCAGGGCTACCTGTTCATCCTCGACCGGCGCAAGGACATGATCCTTGTCTCGGGCTTTAACGTGTTCCCGAATGAAATCGAAGACGTGGTGTCGCTGCATCCGGGCGTACTGGAAGCCGCCGCCGTGGGCGTGCCGGATGAAAAATGCGGCGAGGCGGTGAAGCTGGTGGTCGTGCGCAAGGACCCAGCGCTGACCGAGGACGACCTGCGCGCGCACTGCCGCAAGTTGCTTACGGGCTACAAACAACCCAAGGTCATCGAGTTTCGCGATGCCTTGCCGAAGTCGGCGGTAGGTAAAGTGTTGCGTCGGGAGCTGCGTTGATGAATCCGTTGCTGGCCATCCGGGATTGCGTGAAATGAGCCTGTTCGATGAACTCAAGCGGCGCAAGGTATTCAAGGTGGGCGCCGGCTACCTGGTGGTCGCGTGGCTTGTTGTGCAGGCGGCCAGCATCGGCTTCCCCGCGTTCGATGCACCGCCCTGGGTGCTGCGCATCTTCATCCTCGTCATCTTTCTGGGCTTTCCGATTTCGCTGGTATTCGCCTGGGCCTTCGATGTCACGCCAGAAGGATTGAAGGCCGAACCTGGCATTCGCAGCAGCAAAAGCTTCCTGTTGATTGCCGCCGGTCTCGCCGCGCTGGCGTTTGCCTGGTATTTCAAGGGCCAGCCCGCCTACCTCGACGCCGCGAACGCGCCGGCCGCGACGGCAAGCAGTGCTGCCGCGCAGGCAGCCAAGCCAGCGGCGCCCATCAACAAGAAATCCATCGCCGTCCTGCCCTTCGTCAACATGAGCCCCGACAAGGACCAGGACTATTTTTCCGATGGCATCTCCGAAGAGATACTCAATGCGCTGGCGCAGGTCAAAGACCTGAAAGTGGCCGGCCGCACCTCATCGTTCCAGTACAAGGGCAAGAACAACGACCTGCGGGCAGTAGGGCAAGCGCTGGGCGTAGCGCACATCCTGGAAGGCTCGGTGCGCAAGCAGGGTGACAAGGTCAGGATCACTGCCCAGTTGGTGCAGACCGACGATGGTTTCCATGTCTGGTCGGAAAACTACGACGGCGACCTGAAGGATGTCTTCCAACTGCAGGAAAACATTGCCCGTTCGATCACCGACAAACTGCAAGTGATCCTGCAGGGCGACCAGGCGCAGCGGCTGGTAGAGGCGCCGACGCAGAACACCGAGGCCTATACGCTTTACCTGCAAGCAACGCAGGTATTCAACCGCCGTGATGGGGCGCGATTCCCGGCGGCAATTGCCCAGTTGGAGCAAGCGCTGCGACTGGATCCGAACTTCGCACGCGCGCACGCGCGCCTGGCGGCGATGCAGTCGGTGGCTGCCAACTATGATCCGACGGTGCGTGATTCGGCCGCCAGTGCGGTCGAGGAACATGCCCGGCAGGCGACCAGGCTTGATCCCCGGTTGGCCGAGCCCCATGCCGCCCTCGGTGCTCTGTACACCCGCCAGCGGCGTTTCGTTGAGGCATTCGAAATGCTGCAGCGCGCATTGGCGCTCGACACCAATGACGTTACGGCGAACTTCTGGCATGCGACGCTATCGTGTACGACAGGCTACCTGGCCAAGTGCGACGCCGAGCTCGACCGGGTGCTGGAAATCGACCCGATGATGCCGAACGCCTTGTCCTGGCGTGGTCGGGAACTGGTGCGAACTGGCGATCTGGCCAAGGCAGAGCTGCTGTTGCGGCGATCCGAAGATGTCGGCCTGGCCCATGCTGGACTCAGCCTCGGGGTGCTCGCAGATGCCCGAGGCAATCGAGCCGAAGCGGAAAGATACTGGGCCTTGGGCAATCGCCCCTTCCTCGATGAGTTTCCGGCGGGCAGCGCCGAGATCATCGCCCATGGCATCTACTCCGACGCCGCGGCAAAGGCCAAGGCCATCGCAGCC
>JBBRXD010000215.1:0-4373 GCA_038248775.1 Lysobacterales bacterium
ATGCCGTCTTCCTCGTGGCCCGGTGACACCACCATGCGTTCCGAAGCGCCGAAGGTTGGCGAGGCGATGCGTGGCATGTTCAAGTCGCCAGGCAGCGCGTCTGGTGGCATGCACAGCCAGCGCGAGGCAAGCGTCGGCAATGCCTTCGCCAGCGGATGGCAGATGGCGGCGGTATTGTGCTCAGCCCATCGTCGATCCTTCAACGGGCCGCGCTTGCCGTGCTCGGATGACACGAACTTCGCGGCGTCCAGCAGTAGATCGTCCCAGGACGAGTATTGCCTGGGCAGCAAGTGCGCCGGCCGCTGTGACACGAGTTGCCAACCCACGCCTTCAATCTGCGGCAAGTCGGGCATCACGAAATCGTCACCCAGCGCGACCTTCGCTGGCGCCGTCAATCCGTGCTTGATGCGATCAAGTACCGCCAGTCGCCATTCGCGCACCAGCAGGTAGCTGGTGGACTCGGGCGCAGCGCGGCCTTCCCATTTTCGCGTTGCCGCCTCGAACTCGACCCATGTGGGATCGCGTGACGTCTTGGCCTGGGTGCGCAGTAAGGTCCACCAGCGTTCAAGGAACAGCGCGCGGTCATCGAGCTGGATGGCCATCAGGTCGCGTTCACCGAATTGCTGGCGGCTGAAAAGTGCGTCGCGAATCTGCCGGGCGCGTGCGCCGTTGGCATAGCCGGCATCGCCCAGCAGGTCGAGCTGTTCTTCGTCCACCGTGCGTGCATTGGCGGTCCAGAGTCGGCCGCTGGGCGGGTCGATGAAAGCGGGATTGTCTTGCGCGGGCCGCCATCCTCGCCAGTCGCAGCCATCGAGCGGGTCGATGGGCGCCTGCTTGTCGCAGTAGCCGATACGCTGCGGCATCTGCGCGCTGAGCCGCCATGCGATGCGACCCGAAGCGTCGGCGATGACGAGATTCTGCGCAGGCATGCCAATCCGTCCTGCGCGTTCCAGCGCCGCATCGAGTCCGGGCGCGGTGGCCAGGTCGGAGAGTCCGAGATTGATCGCGCCCGGTTGCTGCGCCGCCCAGCGCAGGGCCAGCGAAGTATCGCCGTCCTGTTCGCTGGTAATGGGCCCCCAGATTGTTTCGCGGACGACGAACGACGCCGTCGCTTCGCCTTTCACGACGATCGGTTCCTTGGCCAGCGTTACCATCTGCTCACCGTCCGCCGTTCGATATTTCGAGTGCGAATCATCGGTCCAGTGCACCTGGTAGAAGTCGAGCCAATCACCGTAGGAATTGGTGAAGCTCCAGGCCACGTAGCGGTTGCTGCCGACGATGACCGTGGGAATGCCTGGCAGGGTGAAGCCGCTGACATCCACCTTGCCACCCGGCGCATTCGCATCGTCGTACAGCAGGCGCGCACGGAACCAGAGGTTGGGTGCGCGCAGGGTAAGGTGCATGTCACCGGCGATGATCGCCCGGCCATCGGCGGTGAGCGCGCCCGCGACCGCGAAATTATTGCTGCCGGGTGCCGCCGGTTCGGAGTCGTCGGTTGCATTGTCTTTCAGGGGCATGGGCAACTTGCGCAGGTCGAGCTGGTCGGCAGCCGGCAGGGCGACGTCGCCGCGCGTGGTTCCGCGCAAGGGTGCGTCCCACCGGGTGCCGTCGGCATTGAGAATGCGGTACAGCGCATCGGGAACTACCTGTTTGATTTTCCAGAGCGCCAGTTCGCGCGAGTTGGATTCGTCCTGCAGGTCGAAGAACATCGCGTAGCCCACCAGCACGCTGTCGACCGGTTGCCAGTCGCGGGGCTGCACACGAAGCAACAGGTACGGCCAGGGTCGGGTGCGCAGTTGCTTGCGGCCGGCGTTCACGCCTTCGGCATAAGCGACCAGCGTCGGCAACTTGTCGCCCGCCACTGTCGCCAGGTCACGCGTCACGCGGTGGCGAAGGCGGTGCACGCGAATCGACTTGTCCTTCTCGAGGGCGACCTTGCCAAACAATTCGGAAAGTTCACCCGCCGCCGATCTGCGTAGAAGGTCCATTTCGAAGAAGCGTTCCTGGCCGTGGACGTAACCCAGTGCGCGTGCGGCGTCGATTTCGCTGGCTGCCCGCACGGTCACCGTGCCCAAGGCATCGCGCTCGACCTGCACCGGCGCGGACAGGCTCGACAGAGACAATTCGCCATCCAGGCGCGCGAGGCTGCCGCGCAATGTCCACCAGCCAGCCGCGGCAGCGATGGCCAGCAATACCAGCAAGATAAGAACCAGGCGCAGCAGCAAGCGGGGCAATCGGGTCATGGGCGGCTCCCTGGGGTCGTGTTCATGCTCGCATCGCGACGGGGCTTGCGCCAGCCTCGGAATTGGCTATAGTCGGGTCATGAGCCGCGCCAGCACCAATAACCTCAATAGCAATAATCCAAACGTCCCCTTGCGGGTCGACGATTAGGCGCGCTCAGGCAAAGCTCCCCGATCTCCGACGACCCGCACCGCAAGTGCGGGTTTTTTATTGGGTACAGGATGTACCTACGCCGCGCAGGCAGGATGCCGGCAGCGGTGTGCGCGCGATTTCCAATCAAGGATATGTCCCATGTGCTCCATTTTCGGCCTGTTCGACCTGACCCCCGGCGCGGACCTGACGCCAATGCGCCCCTTGGCGCTTTCCCTTTCGTCGCGGCAGCGGCACCGCGGCCCCGACTGGTCGGGCGTGTATACCGAGCCGCGCTGCCTGCTGGTGCACGAGCGCTTGGCCATCGTCGATCCGGCCGGCGGTGCGCAACCACTGCTGTCGGGCGACGGCCGGCTGGCGCTGGCGGTTAATGGCGAGATCTACAACCATCGCGATCTCGAGAAGGGTCTGAAGCAGCCCTATGATTTCCAGACCGGATCGGACTGCGAAGTGATCAACGCCCTGTACCTGGAGCATGGACCTGCCGGCGTGGCGTTGTTGAACGGCATCTATGCCTTCGCACTATGGGATTCGCAACAGGGCCGATACCTGATCGCCCGCGATCCGCTCGGCGTCTGCCCGCTGTACTGGGGCCACGACGGCGACGGCAGGCTTATGGTCGCATCGGAAATGAAGGCACTCGCTCGGCATTGCCCTGATGTATCGGTATTTCCGCCCGGCCATGTCTACGACAGCAGTACTGGCGAGCTCACGTTCTTCCACCAGCGTGCGTGGCGCGACTATGACGCGGTGAAAGGCAAGACGGTCACGCCGCAGGAATTGCGCGAAGGATTTGAACAGGCCGTGCATCGGCAGCTGATGACGGACGTGCCCTATGGCGTATTGCTGTCGGGCGGACTGGATTCATCTTTGGTTGCGGCCTGCGCTGCGCGATTTGCCCGGCAGCGCGTGGAAGACGACGATCGCGCCGAAGCCTGGTGGCCGCGCTTGCACAGCTTCGCGATCGGCCTGCAGGGATCACCGGACCTTGCCGCAGCGGAGGTGGCAGCCAAGTCCCTGGGCACCGTGCACCACGGCTTCACCTATCGCTTCGAAGAAGGCCTGGATGCGCTACCCGATGTGATCCGCCATGTCGAAACCTATGATGTCACCACCATTCGCGCGTCCACGCCGATGTACCTGCTGGCGCGGCGCATCAAGGCAATGGGGGTGAAGATGGTGCTGTCGGGTGAAGGTGCGGACGAGATATTCGGCGGCTACCTGTACTTCCACAAGGCGCCTGATGCGCGCGCCTTCCACGAGGAATGCGTACGCAAGATCGACGCGCTGCACAAGTTTGATTGCGCGCGCGCCAACAAGGCGATGATGGCCTGGGGCGTGGAAGCGCGGGTACCCTTCCTGGACCTGGAGTTCCTGGACCTGGCGATGGGCTTGGATGCACAGGCGAAGATGGCAGGGGCTGGCCGCATCGAGAAAGCCATCTTGCGCGAGGCCTTTGATGGCGCATTGCCGCCGGAGATCCTGTGGCGGCAGAAAGAGCAGTTCAGCGATGGCGTGGGCTATGGCTGGATCGATGGGCTGAAGGCGCATGCCGAACAGGTCGTAAGCGACGCGATGATGGCGCAGGCGTCGTTGCGCTTCCCGATCAACACGCCGCAGACGAAAGAAGCTTACTGGTATCGCGACATCTTCGAACGCGAATTCCCGGGTGATGCCTGCGCGCTGACCGTGCCGGGCGGCAAATCAATCGCCTGCTCGAGCCCGGCCGCGATCGCCTGGGATCCGGCATTCGCCGCTGCGGCCGATCCGTCGGGCCGAGCCATCGCTGGTGTTCACCAGGCAGCGCTGTAGCCTGGCCTTGTGGGAGCGGCCTTGGCCGCCTTGACCTTGTGGGAGCGGCCTTGGCCGCGATGGATTGTGGGAGCGGGCGTGGGCGCGCTGCAATGGGGCGTAGCGGCCCACGCCCCGCCCCCAAATTCGCGGGGGAGGGCGCGGCGCAACAGGAGACCCGCAGGGAGCCG
>JBBRXD010000216.1:0-4358 GCA_038248775.1 Lysobacterales bacterium
CTGCAGTGCTTCCAGCGAAGCGAGCCGGCCGCGCGCGGCCTGGATCTGCTTGCGCGTATCGGACAGTTCGGCCTGCATCTGGCGCTGTTGTTCCTGCAACGCCAAAAGCGCTGTCTTGCGCTCTTCCAGGGCGGTGGCCAGACCGTCGAGTCCGGACTTGGTCTGGTCGTGCTCGGCCGACATCGTTGCCAGGGAAGCTACCAGCGCGATCGTGTCGAGGCCGCTGCGCTCCCCGGCCAGCACGTCGTTACGTCTGGCGGCATCGGCAGCCTGCTTTTCCAGGTATTCGATCTTGGTGCGTTCGACGTCAGCCCACCGCGAGGACTCCGACTGGGCGCGGGCGTACGCGTCCCAGCGCTGCTGCCAGTCGTGCAGTGCGGCTTCCGCCACGCGCAGGGCCTCCTGGCGCTGTTCGTCGTCACTGTTGAGCGCGGCAAGACGCGGATCGGATTGGGCGATGGTACTGCGCAGTTCGCCCATCTGTCGTTCGTCGCCGGTGATGTGTTCGCCAATCTGCGCAAACGCGGCATCCGCCTCGGCGCGCGCGGTTTCAAGCCGCTGCTTTAGTTCGCGCTGGTGGGTGATCTGCTGTTCGATGCGCGCCAACTCGCCGCTGACGCGATAACCTTCGGCCTGCACCGCGCCAAGTTTTTCGCTGGCTTGGCCCTGCTGCACGCGGCAGGTTTCGATCTGGGCTTCGGCCGCGCGCTGGTCGGCGAGGATTTGCTGGAGTTTCAGCTCGTCCTGGGTCAGCAGTTCGCGAAAGCCGGCCAGCTCTGCATCGAGCTTGCGATATTCCAGTGCTTTCAGTTGCGCATCCTTGTTCAGGCGCTCAGCCTGCAGGCCCTGGTACTGCTCGGCGGCGCGCGCCTGGCGCTTCAGGTGGTCGATCTGCTTGTCCACTTCCTCGCGCAGGTCGGTCAGGCGCTCCAGGTTCTCGCGGGTGTGGCGGATCCGGGTTTCGGTTTCCTTGCGTCGTTCCTTGTACTTGGAAATGCCGGCCGCTTCTTCCAGGTAAACGCGCAGGTCTTCGGGCCGGGCTTCGATGATTTGCGAAATCATGCCCTGCTCGATAATCGAATAGCTGCGCGCGCCAAGGCCGGTACCCAGGAACAGGTCGGTGATGTCGCGCCGGCGGCAGCGCGCGCCGTTGAGGTAATAGTTGGACTGGCCGTCGCGGCTGACCGAGCGCTTCACCGAAATTTCGGCGTAACGCGCGTACTCGCCGCCAATGGCACCTTCGGCATTGTCGAAAACCAGTTCGACCGTGGCCTGGCTGACCGGCTTGCGCGAGGATGAGCCAGAGAAGATCACGTCGGTCAGGCTGTCGCCGCGTAGTCGGCTGGCGGAACTCTCGCCCATCACCCAGCGCACGGCGTCGATGATGTTGGACTTGCCGCAACCATTCGGACCAACGACGCCGGTCATGTTGGTTGGCAGGTGTAACACCGTGGGATCGACGAAGGACTTGAAGCCGGACAGCTTGATCGTGGACAGGCGCATGGCAACCAATGGGTGGTGCGGAACCGGACTGCAGCCGGCTTACGGAGTCCAGCCCCGCCGCGTGGTTTCAGGTCATCCGAAAACCGGCCAGCCTCAGTCCAAGTTATTGATTTTACTGGAAGACTGATGCGTCCGGGTCGCGGTCAGCAGGCAGTATAACAGCGGCCAATGTGGGAGCGGCCTCGGCCGCGATTGCCCTTGGGAGCTATCGCGGCCGAGGCCGCTCCCACATTGGCCGCTCCCACAGGATCAGGCGTGGTCGTGGGGCGCGGCGGCCGCCTGCGCGCCCTCGGCCTCGATCCGGTCGAGGAAATCGACCGCCCGGCGCAGGTGCGGGATGACGATGCTGCCGCCCACCACCAGGCCGACGCTGAAGGCCTCGAAGAACTCGTCGCGGTTGACTCCAGCGTCCTTGCATTGGGCAACGTGATAGCTGATGCAATCGTCGCAGCGCAGCACCATCGAGGCCACCAGACCCAGCAACTCCTTGGTTTTCACATCCAGCGCGCCTGGCTTGTAGGTCTGCGTATCCAGGGCAAAAAAGCGCTTCACCACCTGGTTGTCATGACCGAGGATGCGGTCGTTCATCCGCTGCCGGAACCCGGTGAATTCCCTAAGGCGATCCGATTCGGCGTCCTGGCTCATGGGGCGGCCCCCACGAGGGGTGCCAGGCCGCCGCTGCGGTCGAGTGCCACCAGTTCTTCGTAGCCTCCCACGTGGCTGCCGTTGATGAAAATCTGGGGCACGGAGGTGCGCCGGGTGCGCTCCATCAGCAGCGCGCGCGCCGCCGGGTCGGTATCCACCCTGACTTCCTGGTAGCCGAGGCCGCGGGACTTCAGGAAGTTCTTCGCAGCGACGCAATACGGACAGACGGCGGTGCTGTAGATGATGACTTCGGCCATTCAACTCTCCTGCGCCCCGGTTGACGGGGCCGATGCGGAACATTTTACAGACCCTGTGGTCGAAGCTGGTGAAAGGATCGAGACGATCCTTAATCACCAGTTCACCCAGCCCGGGCCTTGATGCGGCATGCTTGTGTGAATAAAAGGGAGTCCTCCTTGCGCCCGATCGTCCTGGCTACCGCGGTTGCTTTTGCACTGGGCCTGGCCTGCGCCCCAGGCAAGGCGCAGGACAAGAGCCTGCCGGACATCGGATCGTCCGCCGGTGAATTGCTGACTCCCGCCGAGGAATCACAGTACGGCGCGTACACGCTCTACCAGCTTCGCCGCTTCAACTACCTGCTTGAGGATCCGTTGATCGACAGCTGGATGCAGACCATGGGGCATCGCCTCGGCGCGGCCTCCGACCGGCCGGCGCAGCCGTTCAACTTCTTCCTGATGCGCGACCGCCAGATCAATGCATTTGCCACCCTGGGCGGCTACATCGGCATCAACGCCGGCACCGTGCTGACCGCGGAAACTGAAGACGAAGTTGCCGGCGTGGTCGCCCACGAAATCTCCCATGTCACGCAACGCCACGTGCTACGTGCAGTGGAACGGGCTAAGAAGGACCAGTTGCCGATCATGCTCGCCACGCTGGGCATGATCGTTGCCGCCCAGCGGAGCGGAAGCAGCAACGACGGCCGGGCCAGCAGCAATGATGACGCCATCATGGCAGCCGTGGTTGGCGGCCAGGCGTTGGCGGCGCAACGCCAGATCAACTACACGCGATCGAGCGAATCCGAAGCCGACCGCGTCGGTATCCAGACCCTGTTCAATGCCGGCTACCAGGCCGACGGCATGGCCAACTTCTTCGAAAGGATGGAGCGCGCCACCCGCGGCAATTCCGGCGGTTACAACACCCCGGCCTACCTGCAGACGCACCCGGTGAACACCACGCGCCTGAGTGAAGCCCGCGAGCGCGCGCTGCGGCTGAAGCGCGAGAAAACAAGCTACAAACCGAGCCAGGAGTCCAACGCCAACCTGCTGCTGCCCTGGGGGCTGACTGCCACCAGCAGCGGCGTCGCGCCGGAACCGGTGCGGATGTTTGAATGGGCTCGCGAGCGCCTTCGCGTACTCAGCGCCGAGACACCGTCCAAGGCGCTGAAGGAAACGAAGAACGCCGTGGACATGGCAGGTGCCAAGGCAACCGATGCACAACGCTATGGCCTGGCCCTCGCGCAAATGAAGGTGGGCTACCCCGCCGCCGCGGAAGCTGCGCTCCAAGCGCTGTCACGCAAGCATCCAGGCAACCTGTGGCTGGGTCTGGCGCTGGCCGAGAATGCCTTCGTGGCGCACGATCCGGTGGAATCGCGGAAGCGTTATGAAGTGCTGATGGTCCGCCATCCGGGCGACCGCGCCGTCATCCTGAGCTTTGCCGAAACCCTCAACTCGATCGGCGGCGCCGACGCCGGGCAGCGGGCGCAGGCCATATTGCGGCCCCTGCTTACCGACAACGCCGACAACCCCCTGTTCCAGAAGAACTATGCCCGGGCCTCGGAACTCGCTGGCGACCTGCCGCGGGCCGGCGAAGCCTACGCCGAGTCCGCCTATCTCAACGGTCGCGCCGAAGACGCGCTCAACCAGTTGAACGCACTGCTCAAGCGTGCCGACATCAGCTACATCCAGCGCGCCCGGATCGAGGCCCGCGTCGCAGCCATTACTCCCGAGGTGCTCGAGATGCGCCGCCGCAAGGTGAAGCCCCAGGACTTGCCAGCCGATAGCGGCTGATCCGGATGCCAGCCCACCGCCCTGGGCCATGGCAGTAACGCTACGGTCACAAAAGTTTTATCTACTTGCACCCAACGCCTGCAAATGACACGGTACGGAAGTGCAAAAACGCATCCTGATAGTCGACGACGAGCCCGCCATCCGCGACATGGTGGCCTTCGCCTTGCGCAAAGGCGATTACGAACC
>JBBRXD010000217.1:0-4340 GCA_038248775.1 Lysobacterales bacterium
GCCCAGCGCTTTCACGGCCAGGTCGAAGCGCACCTGGTCATTGCCCATGCCGGTGCAGCCATGCGCAATCTCGCGCGTGCCCAGTTCGTCGCAGCGCTTCAAGGCGGCTTCGACAATCAGGTATCGATCCGACACCAGCAACGGGTACTGGCCCTGGTAACCCTCGCCTGCCCAGATGAAGGGCCTGACGAAGCCGTTCCAGATGGCGGGACCGCCATCAACGGTGACATGGCTGGCTACGCCAAGCTCGGCGGCGCGGTCCTCGATGAAGGCGCGCTCCTGCGCATCGACGCCACCGGTGTCGGCGAACACAGTGTGCACCGCATAGCCGCGCTCACGCAGGTAGGGAACGCAGAAGCTGGTATCCAGGCCGCCTGAAAAGGCGAGCACGATGTCTTGCTGGTCGGTCATGTCGGTTCCGTTGGTGTCAGTTTGCGGCAACAAGCGCAGCCATGATGGCCTTCTGCACGTGCAGGCGGTTTTCAGCTTCATCGATCGCAATGCAGGCAGGCGAATCCATCACCGCATCGGTTGCCTTGATATTGCGTCGCAGCGGCAGGCAATGGCTGAATACGCCGTTGTTGGTAAGGGCCATCTTCGCCTCGTCCACGATGAAGTGCTTGAACTGGTCGCGAATGGGTTTCTCGTGCTCCCAGTTGCCGAAGTACGGCAGTGCACCCCAGCTTTTCGCGTAGACCACGTCCGCGCTCGTATAGGCGGACGCGATATCGTGGCTGACGGTCATCGAGCCACCGTTCTCCGCGACGTTGGTCGCAGCGAAATCCATGTAGCGCGCATCGAGCACGTAATCGGGCGTCGGGCACAGCAGCGTCACGTCCATGCCAAAGCGCGTGGCGATGGTCAGCGCCGAATTGGCGACGGCGGTATTGAGCGCCTTTGGGTGGTAGGTCCAGGTCAAAACGTACTTCTTGCCACGCAGGTCGGTGCCGAAGCGCTGCTGCAGCGCCATGATATGCGCGAGCTCCTGGCAGGGGTGGGTGATGGTTTCCAGGTTGATCACCGGCACCGTGGCATACTTCGCGAAGCCCTTCAGCACCTTGTCCTGCCGATCCACCGACCAGTCCACGAACTTGGGGAAGGCGCGCACCGCGATCAGGTCCACGTAACGCGACAGCACCTTCGCGACCTCGGAAATGTGTTCCTCGGTATCGCCGTCCATCACCGTGCCCAGTTCAAATTCGATCGGCCAGGCGTCCTTGCCCGGGGCCAGCACGACGGCGTGGCCACCCAACTGGAATGCACCGAGTTCAAAACTGGTGCGGGTACGCAGCGAGGGATTGAAGAACACCAACGCGATGGACTTGCCGCGCAGCTGGTCGCCGATTTTCGATTGCTTGAAGCTGGCGGCCTGCGCAAGCAGGGCATCGAGCTCGGGCCGGCTCCAGTCCTGGGTGTTGAGGAAGTGCTTCATTGGTGGCGATCCTGTGGAAAATGGCAAACAAAAAAGCCCAGCGCTAGGCTGGGCTTTTCCGGTTTCAAGATGACGACGTCCGGGACCCAACTAGGCTGTGCAGGGTTCCGGTCGGCGCGCACGCGACGTCATGCCTGCGGCCATGCGGGCAGAGGTCAGGATGTCGGCGTTGGCGTGGCAAGTGCTCATTGGGCGCCGAGTATGTCAGCACCTGCTGGAGCCCGCAACTCAACGGCTGCGCAGCGAAGGCTCGTCCGGGCTGACTGCGATGCGGATCCGCAGCCGGATCCCGGGGTCGGCTGCCATGCGCGACATGTATTTCTCGCCCTTGTACTGGTATTCGACGTCGTAGCCGGTAAGCTGGCGCTCGTCGCGCTGGACATTGACCATCCGGCAATTGCCCGTGCCGGCGACGCTGTTGTTGCGGTCGATCCCTCGTCCGATCGCACCTCCGATCACCGCGCCGGCCAAAGTGGACGCCTTGCGGCCGTCGCCCTTGCCGACCTGGTTTCCCAACGCGCCACCGACCAGCGCCCCGGCCACCGTGCCGCCGGTGCTGTCGTCGCGGCTGGAGCTGACCCCGCAGCGTTGTTCGGTAGAGCGCACCCGAACCAGCTCGTAAATGGGCGTGGCACGAAGCACCTGCGCATAGCCATAGGTCACGTTTTCGTCGGCTTTGTATCGGGATTGACCCTGGGCGAAACCCGGCACCAGCAGTGCCAGGGCGAGCGTAACCGCGCGAAACCTCATGATGGAATCCTCTGCACTGGGGCACAGCCGCGGCACTGCCAAGGAACGTCGGCATCCATGCCTTTCCGAACCACCTCAGTCCCGCACCTGCGTTGACTTCCAGGATTCGATTCAAGCATTAGCTGGCTGAACCTCGACATAAGAATTCCGTTAAGCCACGGCCCGACGTTTGCTAAACTGGACCCATGGATATTCGCCTTTACAACAACCTGCATCGTCGCCTTGAGGCGTTTGCCCCGCTCGACCCGCAGCGCGTGACCATGTACTTGTGCGGACCCACAGTCTACAACTACGTGCATGTCGGTAACGCGCGCGGGCCGGTGGTGTTCGATGTGCTGGCGAAAATGCTGCGCCGGCGCTATCCGCGGCTGGTCTACGCCCGCAACATCACCGACGTTGACGACAAGATCAACGCCGCCGCGCTGGAACAAGGCGTGCCCATCAGCACCATCACCGACAGGTTCACTGCCGTTTACCGCGATGACATGGCCCGGCTCGGGGTCGCTCCGCAGGACGTGGAACCCCATGCGACCGCGCATATCGGCGAGATCATCATGATGATCGAGACCCTGATTTCAGGCGATCATGCCTATGCTGCCGACGGCCACGTGCTATTTTCGGTCGCCAGCTTTCCCGATTACGGCAAGCTTTCGCGGCGGCCGGTGGATGAGATGCTGGCCGGCGCGCGCGTGGAAGTGGCGCCATACAAGCGCGATCCAGGTGACTTCGTCCTCTGGAAGCCCTCTTCACCAGAATTGCCTGGATGGGAGTCGCCCTGGGGCATCGGCCGCCCGGGTTGGCATATCGAATGCTCGGCAATGGCGGCCGCCCACTTGGGCGATACCATCGACATCCACGCCGGCGGCGTGGATCTGCAATTCCCGCATCATGAAAACGAACTGGCGCAAAGCACCTGCGCCCACGGCGGCAAAGTATTTGCGCGCTTCTGGCTGCACAACGGCATGCTCAACTTCGGTGGCACCAAGATGTCGAAATCGCTGGGCAACGTGAGCGTTTTGCACGAATTGCTCGACAGCCAGCCACCTGAAGCCCTGCGCTATGCCTTGCTTTGCGCCCAGTACCGGCAACCCCTGGACTGGTCCGACGGGCTGATAGACCAGTGCATCCGCACGCTCGACCGCCTGTATGGCACGCTGCGCGACCTGGCGGGAGTAAAGGCTGCTGCCATGGACGGCTTGCCCGCGGCAGTGGAGGCTGCGTTGTGCGACGACCTCAACACACCGGCGGTATTGGCGGAACTTTCGCGCCTGGCTGGCGAAGCTCGCATCGCCACCGATGACAAGGAAAAGCAGCGCCTGAAGGGCGAGTTGCTCGCCGCTGGCGAAATCCTCGGCCTGCTGCAGCAAGATCCCGCAGCGTGGTTTTCGCGCGGCGGCAATGCCGATGAAGATTCACGCATCCAGGCCATAGTTGACGAACGCAACGCCGCGAAGAAAGCCCGCGACTTCGCCCGCGCCGATGCATTGCGCGATGAACTCGCCCGCGAAGGCGTACTGCTCGAAGACACCGCGCAAGGCGTGCGCTGGAGACGCGGTTGATGCTTCCCATTGAAGCGACTGCCGCCGAAGCACAGGAAGCCATCGCCGAGGAGTTCGCATATTTCGGCGACTGGTCGGAACGCTACCAGTACCTGATCGACCTGGGCCGCCGCCTGCCGCCGTTTCCGGAACAATGGAAGACGGAAGAAAACCGGATACAGGGCTGCCAATCAATGGTGTGGCTGGTGCCGGAAGGCGATGCATCTAAACTCGAATTCCACGCCATCAGCGACTCGAGCATCGTTTCGGGCCTGATCTACCTGGCGCTAAGGGTCTATTCGGGCCGCAGCGCAGCTGAGATCCTCGCCACGTCGCCGGACTACATCGAAAAGATCGGCTTGTCCAAACATCTCTCGCCGACTCGCAGCAACGGAATGGCGGCGGTGCTCGCCTTCATCCAGGCTCGGGCTGCTGCTGCCATCTGAGAGAAGATCTGGTTGTGGCCAAGGGCGACCGCCGGATTTCTGTCGCCACCCTGTGGGAGCGGCCTTGGCCGCGATTCCCTCCCAGCGCAGCGCTGTCTCCACCGCCTGGTTAGTTGTAAATCGCGGCCACGGCCGCTCCCACAGTGGGGCCGAATCGCGGCCAAGGCCGCTCCC
>JBBRXD010000218.1:0-4311 GCA_038248775.1 Lysobacterales bacterium
GGTCCATGCCTGGCATCGTCGAATGGTCCATGCCTTGCATCGAACCGTCGGCAGGCATCGGCATGCCGGAGTGGTCCATGCCTTCCATCGACTTGTCACCGGCCGGCATTGGCATTGTCGAGTGGTCCATGCCTTGCATCGACCTGTCGTCGGCCGGCATCGGCATTGTCGAGTGGTCCATGCCCTGCATCGACGTGTCGTCCGTCGCCTTGGGTGTTGCCGCTGCGGGTGCCTTCTTCCTGGCCGGCGCCTTTTTGACCGGCGTCTTCTTGATCGGCGCCTTGACGGCCGCTTTCTTCGCCGGAGCCGGTGCCTTCACCGCCGGTTTTGGCATCGGCATGTTCATCTTGGAGTGGTCCATCTCCTGCGCCGACACCGGGTTTGCGATCAGCACGAGGCCGACCGCGATCGCCAGCGTCATCGGATGCAGGCAGGACGTCGTAAGGCTGCTCATGATCATTCCTCCACCCGGACTTCGCGCATCATTCCGGCTTCCATGTGGTAGAGCAGATGGCAGTGATACGCCCAGCCGCCGAGCGCGTCGGCGCGGACCCGATAGCTGCGCTTGCTGCCCGGTGGCATGTCGATGGTGTGCTTGCGCAGATGGAAGTTGCCCTGCTCGTCCTCGAGGTCGCTCCACATGCCATGCAGGTGGATCGGGTGGGTCATCATCGTGTCGTTGACCAGCACGATGCGCAGGCGCTCGCCGTAGTTGAGCCGCAAAGGTTCCACCTCGGAAAACTTCCGGCCGTTGAATGACCAGGCAAACTTTTCCATGTGCCCGGTCAGGTGCAGTTCGATGTCGCGGCCGGGATCGCGCCCGTCGGGATCCTCAAAAGTGCTCTTCAGCATCGCGTAGGTCAGCACCTTGCGGCCGTTGTCACGCAGCCCATTGCCGGGGTCATCGAGCTTGGCCCGTGGCGTCATCGCCTGGTTGTCGATCAACGGGTTGCCTGCCTCGCTGGCGGGGTGCGATTGCATTGCATCCATCCCGTCCATCCCCGCCATGCCGCCCATGGCCGACATGTCGTGTCCTTCCATTCCGGCCATGCTCGCGCCCTGCTGCTCCATGCCTGCCATTCCCTCAATGGGCTTGGCGGGCTTGGCAGCACTCATGGCCGACATGTCGTGCCCGCCGCCCATGGCCATGCCGCCCATACCCATGTCGTCCATGGTCAGAATCGGGCGCGGATCGATCGAAGGCACCGGCGCGCGCAGGCCTTCGCGCACCGCCAGCGTGCCGCTGACATGGCCGGTACGGCCCATGTCCTGGGCGAAAATCGTAAACGCATCCTGGCCGGACGGCTCGACGATGACGTCGAAGGTTTCGGCCACCGCGATGCGGAACTCATCTACGGAAACCGGATGCACGTACTGCCCGTCGGCGGCCACCACGGTCATCTTCAGGCCTGGGATGCGCACGTCGAAATAGGTCATCGCCGAACCGTTGATGAAGCGGAGCCGGACTTTCTCGCCGGAGCGAAACAGGCCGGTCCAGTTTCCCAGCGCCGTGGTGCCGTTCATCAGGTAGGTGTAGGTATTGGCGTTGACGTCCGACAGGTCGGTCGGCGTCATCCGCATCTGGCCCCACATCTTGCGATCCTCGATCGTTGGCTCCAGCCCGTTTTTGCGGACATCGCGCATGAAGTCGCCCACGGTGCGCTTGTAGTAGTTGTCGTGGTCAGACATCTTCTTCAGGCGCGAGAACAGGGCGGTGGGATCCAGATCAGTCCAGTCCGACAGCAGCACGACGTAGTCACGGTCGTACGAGAACGGTTCCGACGCGATCGGATCAATGATGATCGAGCCGTACAGCCCGGCCTGTTCTTGAAAGCCGGAATGGCTGTGGTACCAGTAGGTACCGCCTTGGCGGACTTGGAATTGGTACTGGTAGGTCTCGCCGCGCGGTATTCCGTCGAAGCTGATCCCTGGCACGCCGTCCATGTTGGCCGGCAGCAGGATGCCGTGCCAGTGGATCGAGGTGTTGTCGCCGTGGACCGAGCCTGCCGGGAGCCGGTTTGCCACTCGTAGCGTGACGGTGTCGCCTTCGCGCCAGCGTAGGATCGGTGCGGGAAGCGATCCATTGACGGTGATCGCGGTGCGCGTACGACCGGTGAAGTTCATCGGCGTCTCGCCGATGGACAAGTCGAACTGTGTGCCGGACAGCACGACGGGTTGCCCCGCCGACTTGGCCGCCCACACCGGTTTGGGCCACAAGCCGAGGCTGGCGACCGCGCCTCCCGCGGCGAGTCCTTGCACGAAACGGCGCCGGGACGGCTTGAGCAAAACGTCCGGCGGGACGCCGAAAGAATCGAATGACATGGAAACTCCGTGGAAACGTCAGGAACGGCATCAGCAAAGCGACTGAGCCGAGGGCCATGCAGCCAGCGCATGCCTGGCGAACAAGGCACACGGCATGCAGGCGAGTAGCGCCACGCGGTGGCGCTCGGGACGTTTATCCGATCGGAGGTCGTATCAGGTGCGGGAGCGCCGGCGAGGCATGGCCCGTTTCCATCGGACGCACGCTGCGGACGTTTTCGATCACCGCTTGCTGCAACGCCACGGCGGGAACCGCCGTCTGGGCCTGCTGGACGCAGGCGCAACGGCAGACCCCCGACTTGCAGCAGTCGGGAGATGGATGCCGAGACTTCACCGATGCCGCATCCGTAACCGCATCGGCCCCTGGATTTTCGGCTACCGGCACGACGGCCTGATGATGCTCAGCGCACGCGGGTTGGGCCGTAGTTGCCGAATTTGCAGCGCTTTCTTGTGCGGCGCCGGCCATGCCCATGTGCGCCATCTGCATGTGCGCAGATGCCGCCGCATAGCCCGACCCATTTAGGATCAGGCCAACGGCGAGCAGCACTCGTAACAGGATGGACCAGACAGACATGGCGGCTAGCTTACCAACGAAGCGTTATCAATTTGTATGCGCACAGCCTATGGCTTCAGGTCCACTCGCGCATGGTCAAGGGCTTGCATGCGTGGCCCCGTGCAGTCCCCTGCCCATACCACTGCCTTGTTCGGCAATGTCGGAGAGGACGGCACGACACCTTGATCAAGTGCTGAAAGCAAGGAACATCAAGCACTTACAGATCAACAGCTGTTTTTCTCACAAATCCCTGCCGACCCTCAACCACCCGCGCACCCGCGCACCCGCGCACGTCAGCAGTTCCGCCGCCTTGCTTCCCAGGCCGCCGGCTGCGCCGGTGATCAGGACCTTCGCACCATTCAGATTCACGGATGACTCTCCTTTACGTTGAACGGACAGGCGTCGCCGTCAGGCGGGCGCGCGGGCCGCCTGCAAGATGCGCTCGGCCTCGGGGAGGCGAGCGGGGTACTCAAACCACGGCGTGCGTGGCCAGAAGTGGTGCACGAGGTGCAGGTTGTGGTTGAACATCACGATCTGCAGCACGCGCGAATAGATGAGTCGCGTGTGCTCGTACTTGCCCTGCGATTCCTGCGGGTAGTGCACGAGCCAGGCGACCAGCAGTTCCACGGTGGCGCCCGCGATGGCCAGCGGCACGACCCACAGCCACAACGCGGTTGTCGTGCCGAAGAGGGTCGCCAGTAGAAAGAAGTAGGCCACCTGCAGCGTGACCGTGAAGGCGTGCTCGATCAGCTGGCGGCGATGGTTACGCCACAGTCCCTGACGCAGCATGTACTGGTTGTCGTGCAGCAGCCGCACCATGACCCACAGCGGCAACAACCATCGTGGCCTGCGCCCGATCACCCAATCCGGATCCCACTGCGGATGGTTGGTGTGGCGGTGATGCATCATGTGCGAGAGCTTGAAGAGCGGATACGTCATGCCTTCATGAAAGGCGCAGACGCGGCCGATCACGCCGTTAAGAAGTGTGTGAGGCGTGCCGATGCCGTGGATCGCGTCGTGCGTGACGCTGTACATCGCATAGAGCGCCAGGCCGTTGAGCATCGCAGCGGCCCACAGCGGCAACACGCCGACGGCCAATCCCGCGAGCGAGCCGTAGAACAGGATGAGCGTCGCCAGGGCGAGCCACACGGTGGGATTGAGCGTCTTGGGCGCTGCAGTTCGCATCGGTTCTCTTCAATTCACTTCGGCAAGGCTTCGCCATCGCCAGCGCTCGTGTGCGCTTGCGGCGGGAAGGTGGTTTCTGGAAGGCCGCGCCGAAGCGACGGCGACGTCAATCAATAACGCAAGGCCAGTGTGGGTGTTTGCGGCGAAGTTAGCTTGTAGTGATCGGAACTGCGACGCGCATCACGTCCAACATCTTGCAACCAGAGGAACAAGGTGCTACGCGTTGCCGGTTGCCGCCGTGCGTACGGCGTGCA
>JBBRXD010000219.1:0-4298 GCA_038248775.1 Lysobacterales bacterium
CAGCCCAAGCCGCCCCGCCCCCGCGAAACACCATCGCTCCCCCGGTACAGCCCAATCCGGACTGGCGCCATGCCTGGCGAGACGCGATTCGCGACCCTCGCGAGCTGCTCGAATTGCTCGATCTTCCGCAGTTGGCGGCCGGACTCTCGGCCCGCGCCCAGGCGCAGTTTCCGCTGCGCGTGCCGCGGGGTTTCGCGCTGCGCATGCGCCGCGGCGACCCGACGGACCCCCTGCTGCGCCAGGTTTTGCCGCTCAACGATGAAGACCGGCTCGTGCCCGGTTTCAACCTTGATGCCGTGGGCGACGCCGCCGCGAACGCGGGCACCGGCATCTTGCACAAGTACCCGGGCCGGGCGCTACTGGTGGCGACCGGCAGCTGCGCAGTGCACTGCCGATATTGTTTCCGTCGACATTTCCCGTATGCCGAGCAGACCGCGGCAGCGAACCACTGGCAGGCGGCTATCGATTTCCTGCGTGCCGATCCGTCCATCAGCGAGCTGCTGCTGTCAGGCGGAGACCCCTTGTCGTTGACCACAGGCAAGCTGGCCGAGCTGACCGATGCCCTGCGCGACGTCCGGTCGCTGCGCCGCCTGCGACTGCACACCCGGTTGCCCGTGGTACTTCCGGAACGGATCGATACCGCACTGCTCGACTGGTTGCGCGGCCTGCCGTGGCCGGTGTCCATCGTCATCCACGCCAACCACGCCAACGAGATCGACGCCGGGGTCGTGCTGGCCCTGCGCCGCCTTCGCGAAACCGGCGCGATGCTCTTGAACCAGTCGGTGCTGTTGCGCGGGGTAAACGACGACGCGCAGGCGCTGGCCGAGCTGTCGGAACGGCTGTTCGATGCCGGCGTGTTGCCCTACTACCTGCACCAGCTTGACCGGGTCGCAGGCGTGGCTCATTTCGAAGTTGACGATGGGCGCGCCCGCGCACTGCATTCAGAGTTACAGTCAATATTGCCCGGTTACCTCGTGCCAAGGCTGGTGCGCGAGGTGGCCGGGGCCCCAGGCAAGACCCCGCTGTGATGGCTTTCGCATAAAGAGTTCTGGTATCGTTTTAAGCTACCTCCGCAAGTCATTGAAGAATAAGGAGTGCCATTGATGGCACAGCAGGATGCGGTCATCCGGCTACTTTTGGTTGAAGACCATCTGGAAGACGCCGAGCAGTTGATCAGCATGCTGCGCAACGGCGGCATGGCGATCCGTCCGCAACGGCCAGAATCGCTGGATGATCTCGACCACCTGCTTGCCACGCAAGCCATCGACATGGTGCTGGCCCGCACCGAGGCGAAATACATCCCTTTCGCGGACGTAACCCGGCGGGTCGAATCAACCGGCAAGGACATCCCGGTCCTGGCCACGGCCGACACCCTGGATGAGGCCACCGTGCTGGCCGGCATTGCCGCCGGCGCGCGGGACGTGGCCTTGCGATCGCGGCCGGAACACTTGCAGTTCATCGTCCGCAATGAATTCCAGTCCCTGCTCGGCCGGCGCGGACTCCGCCACCTGGAAGCCGCGCTGCGCGAAACCGAGCGCCGCTGCGATGCACTGATCTCGTCCTCGCGAGACCCGATCGCCTACGTCCACGAAGGCATGCACATCCGGGCCAACGAGGCCTATCTGGAAATGTTCGGCTTCGAGGTTTTCGATGATATTGAAGGTCTGTCGATCCTCGACCTGATCTCGCCCGAGGGCGCGGATGCATTCAAGGCATTGCTCAAGCGCATAGACAAGGGCGAATCACCGCCCCGGCAACTTCCCATCCGCGCACAGCGCGCCGACGGCAGCGAGTTCGACGCGGCGATGGAGTTCACCTCGGCCACCTACGAGGGCGAGCCTTGCCTGCAGATCGTATTCCGCCAGCAAACGGTGGATGCCAACATGGTCCGCGAGCTCGACACCCTGCGCCAGCGCGATCCGGTCACCGAATTGTTCAACCGTCAGCACTTCATGACTGAAGTGGAGGCCGCCGTCGCGGTTGCCGCTGACGGAAAGGGCGCGCAGAGCCTGCTGCTGGTGGAACCGGACAGCTATGAAAATCGGCTGGGTGAAATCGGGCTGGCACATGCCGACGATCTGCTCAAGCAGATCGCCGCGCGCCTGCAGACGGCAATGCAGGGCGACGTTGCGCCGGCGCGCTTCAGCGACCACAGCTTTGCCGTGCTGTGCCGACGCCACGACCACAAGCAGACCGACGAGATCGCCGAGCGCATCCGCGCCGCGTTCGACGGCCACATCCTGGAAGTAGGCAAGCAGTCGCTGTCGCTGACAGTGAGCATTGGCGGCGTGCAGATCGGCGAAAAGATCGCCAGCCTGCCGCAGGTCATGGCCAAGTCCAGCCAGTGCCTGCAATCCGCGCAGGGCGTAGGCGGCAACCGCATCGAGATCTTCGACCCTGCCGCCCGCGATCGCGCCGAGGAGGATCGAATCCAGGCTTGGGTGGAACGTATCAAGGAAGCGCTGCGCGAAGACCAATTCGTGCTCAACTTCCAGCCGATGATCAGCCTGACCGGGGATCCGAACGAGAATTACGAAGTCCTGCTGCGAATGACTGCGCCGACCGGGGAAATCGTGGCGCCCGACCAGTTCATGCCGATCGCCGAGGAGCACGGCCTGCTGGTGGACCTCGACCGGTGGGTGATTGGGCGCACGATCAGCCTGCTGGGCGAGCGTCGCCGCGCCGGCAAGGAAACGACACTGTTCGTGAAGGTGGCGCCGTCATCCCTGGTCGAGGGCGACCTGCACAACTTCATTGGTTCGCAGCTGAAGGCGCATTCGGTACCCGGTGCGCACCTGGTGCTGCAGTTGCCGGAATCGAAGATCTACACGCATCTGCGCCCGCTCCAGGCATTCCAGAAAATCGTCGCGAGCTTCGGCTGCCGCCTGTGCCTGGAACAATTCGGTACCAGCCTCAACTCCTTCCAGATGCTGGTGCACTTCGATCCGGCCATCCTGAAGATCGACCGGGGCTTCATCGCGGACCTCGCCAAGAACACCGAGAACCAGAAGAAGGTTCGCGAATTCGTCACCGAAGCGCGCAAGCTCGGCAAGCAGACCATCGCCGAATTCGTTTCCGATGCCGCGTCGATGACGGTGCTGTTCTCGATCGGCGTGGACCTGGTTCAGGGCAACTTCCTGGCCCCGGCCAGTGCCTCGATGACTTACGAATTCGGCTGACGAATCAGCCCAATTCGGATCCAGCCTGGCCTCAGGCTTCGATCTGCGCTTCGCGCAGGCGCGCGATGCGCACTTCCAGCGGCGGATGGCTCATGAACAGGCCGCGCAGGCCATGGGCAATGCCGCCCGAGATGCCAAACGCCTTCACCGCGCTGGGCAAAGTACTCTCTCCATAGGTCTGGCCGAGCTTCTGCAACGCCGCGATCATCTTGGGCTTGCCGGCGAGGCGGGCGCCGCCTGCATCGGCGCGGAACTCGCGATGGCGGCTGAACCACATCACCACGATCTGCGCCAGCATGCCGAACACCAGGTCCAGCGCGAACACGATGCCGTAATAGGCAAAGCCCGGACCGCCTTCGCGATTGCCGCTGATTGCGGCGTCGATGGTGCGGCCGACCACGCGCGACAGGAAGATGACGAAGGTATTCAACACGCCCTGGATGAGGGTCATCGTAACCATGTCGCCATTGGCGACGTGGCTGATCTCGTGGCCGATCACGGCCTCGGCCTCGTCGCGACTCATTGCGCGCAGCAGCCCGCTGGACACAGCGACCAGGGAATTGTTGCGGCTCGGTCCGGTAGCGAAGGCGTTGATTTCGGGCGCGTCGTAGATGCCGACTTCAGGCATCCTGATACCTGCGGCGGCGGATTGCCGGCTGACGATGTCGAGCAACCAGCGCTCGCCATCGTTGCGCGGCTGCTCGATCATCACCATGCCGGTGCTGCGCTTGGCCATCCACTTGGAAATCATCAACGACAAAAACGCACCGCCGAAACCGAAGATAGCCGCCATCAGCAGCAGGGTCCCGTTTTCACCCAGGTTTACCCCGAAGTAGGCCTGCAGGATGCTCAGCACCACGCCGAGCAGCAGCATGACTGCCAGGTTGGTAACGATCAGCAATCCGACTCGCTTGAACATGTTGACTCCACGGCGCCGCCAATCGGCGCTTGCCCCCATACAATGTGTTTGAACCCGTGAATTTCAAGTAACCAGACGACATGACCGCGGCGCCAGACCAGTCCACGCCCTACCGCGGCCGCTTTGCGCCGTCGCCGACCGGCGCCCTCCACCTGGGTTCGCTGACCGCCGCCCTGGGCAGTTGGCTGATGGCTCGCCAC
>JBBRXD010000220.1:0-4290 GCA_038248775.1 Lysobacterales bacterium
GCCATGCGCGGTCGGCACGGAACTGACGCGCAGGTCGAGTTCCTTGCCCTGGACGCGGACCATGATCCGGCCATCCTGCGGCAGGCGGCGCTCGGCGATGTTGAGCTTGGCCATGATCTTGATGCGCGAGATGACCGCGGCCGTCAGGTTGGCCGGCGGCGATTCGGCTTCTTCCAGGACGCCGTCCACGCGATAGCGGACTTTCAAACGGTTTTCGAAAGGTTCGATGTGGATGTCGGACGCGCGCATCTCGACGGCACGCTGGATGACCAGGTTGACCAGGCGAATGACCGGCGCTTCAGAGGCCAGGTCACGCAGGTGTTCGACGTCGGCCTCATCACCCACCGTATCGTCACCGATATTTTCAACAATCGTGCCCATCGCGCTGCGGCCCTGGCCGTAATAACGCTCGATCAGGTCGGCGATTTCCGAACGCAGGCCGACGCTGACACGAACCGGTCGTCCCGTGGCCAGGTTGACCGCATCGGCGGCGTAGCCATCCTGCGGGTCGGCAACCAGCAGGTGGATGCCATTGCCGTCCTCGCCCACTGGGCAGGCCGACTGCTGCTTCAGGAAGCGCAGCGACAGGGAGACATTTTCCGGCGGCGCGTCGGGACAGTCGCGTGACGAGAGCAGCGGCAGGCCCAGCACTTCGCTGCAGGCCTCGGCCATGTCCCGTTCCGACACCAGGCCCAGCCGCACCAGCAAGGTGGACAGCGAACCACCCGCCTCGGCCTGCAGGCGCAGGGCCCGGGCCAGGTCGTTGTCCTTCAGGCGGCCGCGGCCGAGCAGAAAGGACGCGATTCGTTCCTCGGCCCCGCCACCGGACACCGTGTCAGCCACTGCGCTCATGCCGCCGCTCCGTTCAATCAGGCGATGACTTTACCAGCTTGGACACGGACTACTGTCGGCGTGATCGGGGCGCCGATCTGAGTGGGTATCGGATGTGTGTCACGGATTTTTCTTGTCGACCATCACGAAATGGGCTATACAAGCGCAGCCAGCTCAACCGTGACCGCCCCCGAGGCGCGCGAGCGTGTGCTCCAGTCCACCAACTCACCTCGGGGTACCAAAGATGACTTTCAGAAACACAGTCAGGCAAAGCCTGGGCTGCGCGATGCTGCTCGCCCTCGCCTCCTCGCCTGTTCTTGCCGCGTCGCCCGCCTGTTCGGTCGTGGCCAAGGTCGCGCCGGTCAGCCAGAATGTGCTGGAGGGCGACGTGGTCACCCTCAACGCCAACCCGTCCACGCCGTCTGGCATCAGCTACCTCTGGTCGCAGGTTTCCGGACCGTCGGTGACCCTGAACAACGTAACCGTGGTCAAGCCGACCTTCACCGCGCCGGCCGTGACATCCGCGGGCGCGACCATCGTGCTTGCGATGAAGGTCACCGGCTGCTCGCCTGCGCTCAGCGCAACGACCACCACCACCATCAACGTCGGCGACATTGCGCCGCAAAACTATCCGCCGTCGGCCGCCGCCACGGTCTCCCCGGCCCCGGCCTTCGAAGGTGACGTGGTCACGCTCGACGGCACCGCCTCGGCCGACCCGGATGGCGATGCGCTGAGCCATTCCTGGACCCAGATCGGCGGCGACCCGGTCGTACTGAGCAACGCCAATACGGCCGTCGCCAGCTTCACCGCCCCCAACACCGCCTATCCGGGCGGCGCCTCCTTCAGCTTCCGCCTGACCGTCTCCGACGGCGTGCTGTCGGCCACCACGGACAAGATCGCCAATGTGGTCTGGGTGGATGACCCGCCGACAGCGGCTCTTTCCTGCCCGGCTTCGATCAACGAAGGCGCCACCCTGGTGCTCGATGGCAGCGGCTCGACCGATACCGATGACGGCATCGCCAGCTACAGCTGGATCCAGCTGCTCGGCCCGCCCAACATCGACATGACCGGCTTCCACGGCGACAGCGCCAGCTTCACGGCGCCGCAGCTAAGCTCGGCCCAGACCGGCGAAGTCCAGTTCAAGCTGACCGTGGCCGACGTCACCGGCCAGATCAGCGCGGCCGATTGCACCGTGATGATCCTGGACGTCACGCCGCCGACATTCACCGGCGACGCCAACTTCAGCATCGAGGCCACCGGCCCGACCGGCGCGATCGGCACCTTCGACGTGCAGGCGCATGACAACGTCGACCCCGACTCCCCGGCCGACTGCCTGCCGCCCTCGGGCAGCTTGTTCGCGCTGGGCGCCAACACAGTCGATTGCTCGGCTGATGATTCGGCCGGCAACACCGGCTATACCAGCTTCACGCTGACCGTCGTCGATACCACGCCGCCGACCATTGACGGCCATGACGACCTCACCGAGGAAGCGACCAGCCCGGCCGGCGCCGTCGTGGCGTACACCGCCGCGGCCACCAACGACCTGGTGGACGGCGTCGGTGTCGCAATCTGTGTGCCCGCTTCGGGCAGCCAGTTCGCCCTTGGCGAAACCACGGTGGACTGTAGCGCCAGCGATGCCGCAGGCAATGTGGCCACCGCCACCAGCTTCAAGGTAACGGTGTCCGACACCATTGCGCCGGCGATTACGCCGCCAGCCAATGTCGTCGCTGAAGCCACCGGTCCGTTTACCGTCGTTGCCCATGGCGTCGCCACGGCTACCGATGCGGTCGGTCCGATCACCTATGACGACGATGCTCCCGCCAGCTTCCCGGTCGGCGAAACGACCATCACCTGGAAGGCCACCGATGGTGCGATGAATTCATCCACCGCGACCAGCACCGTGACCGTCACCGACACCACCGCGCCGGTTATTGATTTCCATGCCGACGTCAATGCCATCGCGACCTCCGCGTCCGGCGCCGTGGTCACCTACACCCTGCCGGCCGCCAGCGACCTGGTTGACGGCAATGTGGCCGTGACCTGCACGCCGGTATCGGGAAGCGCTTTCGCCATCGGTAGCAACACCGTGAGCTGCAGCGCGACTGATGCCCACAACAACACTGGCACCAGCAGCTTCAAGGTCATCGTCAGCTACGCCTTCAACGGCTTCTTCCGCCCGATCGACAACCTGCCCGTGATCAATGTCACCAAGGCCGGCAGCGCGGTGCCGGTGAAGTTCTCGCTCGGCGGCAACATGGGCCTGGCGATCATGGCCGCGGGTTACCCGCGTTCGGTCGCGATGGCCTGCAACGGCAGCGTCTCCGATACGGTCGAGGAAACGGTTACCGCCGGCGGCAGCAGCCTGAGCTACGACGCGACCACGGGCCAGTATATTTACGTCTGGAAGAGCGAGAAGGCTTGGTCGGGTACTTGCCGCCAGCTGCAGGTCATGCTGCAGGACGGCAGCGAACACCTCGCCAACTTCAGCTTCACCCGCTAAGCGACAGCTTCAGCGCCAGTCAGTGGCTGAAGAAAAAAGCCTGGCCCGAAAGAGCCAGGCTTTTTTATTTCATTACAAATCGGTTTCGACGTGGCGTGGTGGCAGTTGCTCAGCCAACCCAGCGCCGCGCATTGTGGAACAACTGCATCCACGGCGATTCGCCATCCCAACCAGCGGGATGCCAGCTCATCTGCACACTGCGGTGCACGCGTTCGGGATGGGGCATCAGCAAGGTGCTGCGGCCATCCATGCTGGTCAGGCCGGTGATGCCCTCCGGCGATCCGTTGGGATTGGTCGGGTAGCTTTCTGCGACCCGGCCGTTGCCGTCCACGAAGCGCAACGCGATCTTCGCTTGCGATGCGTGTTCTGGCGCGTCGAATTGCACCCGACCCTCGCCATGCGAAACGACGATCGGGATGCGCGCGCCGGCCATGCCCTTGAAGAACAGCGACGGCGATTCCTGCACTTCCACCAGGCTCAGGCGGGCTTCGAATTGTTCGCTGCGATTGCGCAGGAAACGCGGCCAATGTTCGGCGCCGGGAATAAGGGCCTTGAGCTGGGCCAGCATCTGGCAACCATTGCACACACCCAGGCTGAAACTGTCGGGCCGGGCAAAGAACGCGGCGAAATGATCGCGCAACGCGGGTCGCTCGAGGATGGACGTCGCCCAGCCGCGGCCGGCGCCCAGCACGTCGCCGTAACTGAAACCGCCGCAGGCCGCGAAGCCCTGGAACGGATCAAGACGGACGCGTCCGGCGATCAGGTCGCTCATGTGCACGTCGACCGCGGTGAAGCCGGCGCGGTCGAAGGCAGCCGCCTTTTCGTAGTGGCTGTTGACGCCTTGTTCGCGCAGGATGGCGATCAGGGGGCGGGATTTGGGGGTGGTTTTGGGGGTGGGGGTGGGAGTCGCGGCCAAGGCCGCTCCCACAGGGGCCGCTCCCACAGGGGCCGCTCCCACA
>JBBRXD010000221.1:0-4274 GCA_038248775.1 Lysobacterales bacterium
GGGTGCGCCTGCTCGCGATCGGTCAGCAGGGCGATATAAGTAGTGAGTGCGCGACCGCCTTCGGTGTAGGCCTTGCAGGTGAGCAGCATGCGCCGCACGTCGGGATGCACGATGATCGGATCAGCGGCCTTTTCGGGCTGGGTCGCACCCTTCGCGGAACGGCCCTGGATACGGTCGCGCGCATAGGCCACTGCGTTCTGCAGCGATACTTCGGCCAGGCCCAGCGATTGCATGCCCACGCCCAGTCGCGCCGAATTCATCATCACGAACATCGCGGCCAGGCCTTTGTTCGGCTCGCCGATCAGCCAGCCTTTCGCGCCGTCGAGGTTTATCACGCAGGTCGCGTTGCCGTGGATGCCCATCTTGTGCTCGATCGATCCGGCCTTGATGGTATTGCGCGCACCGACTTCGCCGTTTTCATCGGGAAGGAACTTCGGCACCAGGAACAGTGAAATGCCGCGTGTGCCCGCAGGCGCATCTGGCAATCGAGCCAGCACCAGGTGCAGGATGTTTTCGGTAACGTCGTGTTCGCCGGCCGAGATGAAGATCTTGGTACCGGTCAGTGCGAAGGCACCATCGCCGATGGGTTCTGCGCGCGTTTTCATCATGCCAAGGTCGGTGCCGCACTGCGCCTCGGTCAGGCACATGGTGCCGCTCCATTGCCCGGATACCAGCTTGGGCAGGTAGGTGTTCTTCTGTTGCTCGGTGCCGAAGGTCATCAGGCATTCGTAGGCGCTGTGCGACAGCCCGGAATACATCAGCCAGGCCTGGTTGGCGGAGTTGAGCATTTCGTACAGGCGGTTGTTCAACAGTACCGGCAGGCCCTGGCCGCCGTAGGTCGGGTCGCAGGACAGGGACGGCCAGCCGGCGTCGACGAATTGCCGATACGCCTGCTTGAAGCCGGTGGGCGTGGTGACCACGCCATCACCGTGGAAGGTGCAGCCCTCGATGTCGCCGACCGAGTTCAGGGGGAAGGCGACCTGGCTGGCGAAGCGCGCGCCTTCTTCCAACACTGCATCAATGGTGTCCCGGTCCACCTCCGCATAGCGTGGGATGGCCTTGAGTTCGCGCTCGGCGTCGAGCAGTTCGAACATCACGAAGCGCATGTCGCGCAGGGGGGCGGTGTAGCTGGGCATTATTGGCTCCGGGGTTCCATACTGCCGCGTATGTTACCGGATTATGCGTCAACACCAGGTGTTTATGCCAGCTCCCCGGCGGCCCGCCCGGAGGCCCAGGCCCACTGGAAGTTGTAGCCGCCCAGGTGCCCGGTCACGTCCACCACCTCGCCGATGAAATACAGTCCTGGCACCGCTTTCGATTCCATGCTGGCCGAGGACAGGCCAATGGTGTCCACGCCGCCGAGCGTCACCTCGGCAGTGCGGTAGCCTTCGGTGCCGCTGGCGATGATCGGCCAGCGTTGCAGGCGCAGGCCGATGTCGCGTAGCCGCGGCGGGTCGATCTGGCGCATTGGGGCGTTGTCGAGGAATACTTCGCACAGGCGCTGGGCGAATCGTTTCGGCAGTGCGTCGGCCAGGATGGTTTTCAGTTCAGCGTCCGGATGCAGCTTGCGTTGTTCGGACAGCCACTGCGGCGCATCGCGCCCGGGCAACAGGTCCAGCAGCAATTCCTTGCCCGGCTCCCAGTACGACGATATCTGCAGGATGGCCGGGCCGCTAAGGCCGCGATGCGTCACCAGCATGGCGTTGTCGAATCGCGCCTTTCCACAATGCGCGGAAACGGGCAGCGCCACGCCCGCCAGCTCGGCGTAATGTTCCAGGTGCTTGCCACTGAGCGTAAGTGGCACAAGCCCGGCGCGGATGGGCAACACCGCGTGGCCGAATTGTTTCGCGAGTTCATAGCCCAATCCAGTGGCGCCCATGCTGGGAATGGACAGGCCGCCGCTCGCTACCACCAGTGACTCCGCCCGCATCCGGCCTTGCGAGGTTGCCAGTTCGAAGTTGTCGCCGACCCGCGAAACTTTCTCGATGCTGCAGCTGGTGCGTACCTCTACATTGCCTACCCGACATTCTTCGAGCAGCATCGCCACGATCTGCTTGGACGAATCGTCGCAGAACAACTGGCCGAGTTCCTTTTCATGCCAGGCAATGCCATGGCGATCGACCATGGCGATGAAATCGGCGGGTGTGTAGCGTGCCAGCGCGCTCTTGCAGAAGTGCGGATTGGCGGACAGGAAATTGGCGGGCGTGGTGCCGGTGTTGGTGAAATTACAGCGCCCACCGCCCGACATCAGGATCTTTTTTCCGCAACGGTTGGCATGCTCGATCATGGCGACCCGACGGCCACGCTGCCCGGCCGTCAGCGCGCACATCAATCCGGCGGCACCGCCGCCGATGACGATGACATCGAATTCGAGCAAGTCAGATCTGGACGAGTTGCTTGCCAAAATTCGCGCCCGTGTAAAGACGGCGCAGCGCTTCGGGGAATTTTTCCAGACCGGCCACGATGTCGAGCTTGCTGGTCAGCTTGCCAGCCGCCACCCAGGGCGCCATCGCCGCAATCGCTTCTTCGGCACGATTCAGGTAATCGATCACGACGAAGCCCTCCATGCGGGCGCGCGCCGAAATCAGGGACAGGTAGTTGGCCGGACCACGGGTTTCGCCACCCGCGTTGTACTGGGAAATGCCGCCGCAAACGACGATGCGGGCCTTCAGCCGCAGACGCTTCAGCACGGCATCCAGGATAATTCCGCCAACATTGTCGAAATAGATATCAACGCCGTCCGGGCAATGCTGGCGTAATGCGGCGGACACGTCTTCATTCTTGTAGTCGATGCAGGCATCCGCGCCCAGCGTGTCCTTCACGAAGGCGCACTTGTCGGGACCGCCGGCGAGGCCGATGACCTTCAGGCCGAGTACCTTGCCGATCTGCACCACAGCCGATCCAACAGCGCCGGCCGCAGCCGACACCACCAGCACTTCGCCTTCCTTGGGATGGCCGATGTCGGTCAGGCCGAAGTATGCGGTAAGGCCGGTCGCGCCGAAGATGCTCAGCGCCCAGCCTGGGTGGGGCAGGCGGCCAGCGTCGAAGCGCTGCATGCCCTTGCCGTCCGATACCAGTTCGCTGCGCACGCCGGTCATGCCGCTGACCCAACTGCCGACCTTGAACTTGGGATTGTTCGATTCCACCACTTCGCCGATGCCGGCCGAGCGCATCACGTCATCGATTGGCACCGGTGGCCAGTAGGATTTTGCTTCCGTCATCCAGACCCGCATCGCCGGGTCTATTGACAGGTATTTCACGGCGATCCGGATGTCACCATCCTGCAGGGAAGCAGGCGCTGTCTCGCGCAGCTGGAAATCGCTGTCTTTCGGATGGCCCTCGGGGCGCGAAATCAGGTGAAGGGAACGGACGGTGGTCATGGCGGGCTCCGGAGGGCGAGGCGATTATCATAATGTCTGCGCGCTCTGGGGCGCGGCTTTCATTTCATCCTGACACCAGCTTCACTCCGAACTCGGACCCTTGCGGTGCGGTTTCGGCTTGGGCTTGCCTTGGCCGAAGGGCTTGTCGCCGAAATCGCGCTTGGCCTTGAACGGCGGCTTGTCGCCGAAGGGTTTCTTTCCCGCGAACGCAGGCCGCGGCCCGGCCGGCTTCTTGCCGGCAACATCAGGCGCCTGGCCGTCGCGGGTAATGCGCAACTGCTGGCCCGCGCACCAGACCGTCTTGAGGTGGGTGAGCACATCGGCGGGCATGCCATCGGGCAGGTCGATCAGGCTGTGGTCCTCGAAGATCTCGATGCGACCGATGTGCTTGGCGTCCAGGCCAGCTTCATTGGCGACGGCGCCCACGATGTTGCCCGGCTTCACGCCGTGGTCGTAGCCCACTTCGATGCGAAAGGTTTCCAGGCCTGGCTCGGGCTTGTGAGCGCTGCGTTCCTTCTTCGGAAACGCGGGACGATCCGGTCGTTCGAAACGATCGCCGCCCTCGACGCGTTCGGCGCGCGGCGGATGGTCCACCCGTTCGGCGCGTTCCGGAACGGCGCCACGCGGCGCGCGCTCGGCACGTTCCGGGCGTTCAAAGCTGCGCTCGTTCCTTTCGAACGAAGGGCGCGGCGCATGCTTGGGAGCCACCAGCAACAGGGGCACGTCGCCGCGGGCCATCTTGGCCAGGGCTGCGGCGATTTCCACGGCCGGCACGTTGTTGGCTTGCTCGTAGTCTTCGATCAGGCGCTGGAACAGGGCCAGGTCGCTGCTCTGAAGCGTTTCGGTTATCTGCTGCTTGAACTTGGCGATGCGCACATCGTTGATGGCTTCGAC
>JBBRXD010000222.1:0-4271 GCA_038248775.1 Lysobacterales bacterium
AGCGGCCTTGGCCGCGACAGCTCGTTGAAAAAAGCTTCGCGGCCAAGGCCGCTCCCACAGCTGGCTTCCTATGAATTTGCCAGCCACTTGCAAGCCATCCGCTGCATCGATTCGTCTGCCGATGGATCCGAGGCAATGTCAGCAATCGACTTCCAGGCCAACGAGTGTGATTCCTCGCTGACAAGAAAGTTTTCGTCCGAAGCCCGCACCACGAAGCGCACGTCGTAATGCCAATGCGCTGGCTCGTCGCCGCGCGCGGGAATCAGGTGGCAGTCCAGGTCGAAGATGCCGCCTTCCAGGGCCAACCCCGACAATCCCGATTCTTCCTCGGCCTCGCGCAGCGCGACAGCGGCCAGGTCATCCTCACCGTCAGCATGGCCGCCCAGCTGCAGCCAACGATCAAGCTTGCGGTGATGGGTCAGGAGTACGCGCTGGCCATCGGCTGATACCAGCCAGGCCGAGCCGGTGAAATGCCCGGCGGCATGTTCGCGGCGGAAGACTTCCGGCGACGAGGACAAGAAGCGCAGGAAGCGACCGGTCTCGGCCGACTCCTGCGGCCAGCGCTCCTGATAGAGCGTCAACAACTCGGCTGGCAGCGAGCGGGTTGATTGATCGGTAGCGGGCTTGATGTCCATGCGGTCGGCAGTCTACCGCCGGTAGTCGGACTATTCCCACCCGGTTACACTCAGGCCATCGCAAGGGGAAGCGCAACCATGAACCAGCTAGATCCCGTCCGCGCCGTGCGCGAACCCAGCCTGTTGCAGGCCGCAGCACCGATCGTGGTGCTGGTGGCAATGCTGTTCCTGTCGGTGTACCTGTACCAATCCGATTCTTCCTACGGCGCCAACCAGATCGCGCTGCTGCTCGCCGCTGGCGTCGCCATCCTGGTCGGGATGCGCAACGGACAAACCTGGGAGGAGTTCCAGCACGCCATCGTCGCCGGCGTCGGGCTTTCCACCAATGCGATCTTCATCCTGCTGGCGGTCGGCGCGCTGATCGGAACCTGGATCCTCAGCGGCACCGTGCCGACGATGATCCATTACGGCCTCGCCCTGATGGCACCGCAGTATTTTTATCTGGCCACCTGCCTGATCTGCGCGGTCGTGGCCCTGACCATCGGCAGTTCCTGGACCGTGGCCGGCACCCTGGGCGTGGCGCTGATGGGCGTGGCGCAAGGCCTGGGCATGGATCCGGCGATCGCTGCCGGTGCAGTGATTTCGGGCGCCTACTTCGGCGACAAGATGTCGCCGCTTTCCGACACCACCAACATCGCCCCGGCCGCCGCTGGCAGCGAGTTGTTCGCGCACATCCGTCACATGATGTGGACCACCGTGCCCAGCATCCTGCTGGCGCTGCTGCTGTTCGGCGCTATCGGCCTTGGCTCGGCGCCGGACGTGGCCGCCGTCAGCGCGTTCGGCGACTTGTCCGCGCAGATGCAGGCGCAGTTTTCCCTCGGGCCGCACTTGCTGATTCCGCTGGCGGTCGTCTTCATCCTGGCCGTACGGCGCTTCCCGGCCTACCCCACCATCATGATCGGCGCGCTGCTCGGCGCGCTGTTCGCGGTGATCTTCCAGCCCGACGCCACGGTGAAGTTGGCCGGCAACGAGGCGCTGTCGCGCCCGCTCGCGCTGATCTCCGGCAGTTGGACCTCGATGTTCGGCGGCTTCAAGATTGAAAGTGGCAACACCGCGGTGGATGAACTGCTTTCGCGCGGCGGAATGGCCAGCATGCTCAATACGATCTGGCTGGTCATGTGCGCGATGGCCTTTGGCGCGGCGATGGAAAAAGCCGGCCTGCTCGAGCGTCTGGTTCGCAGCGTGCTGAAGGCGGCGCGCTCGACTGGCTCGCTGATTGTAGCCACGCTGGCGACCAGCTTCGGCACCAACGTGCTCGCTGCCGACCAGTACATCGCCATTATCCTCCCGGGCCGGCTGTACCGCTCGGAATATGAAAAGCGCGGACTGGCCCCGGAAAATCTTTCGCGCGCGCTCGAGGATGCCGGCACCATCACCTCGCCGCTGGTGCCCTGGAATACCTGTGGCGCCTACATGGCCGCCACGCTCGGCGTCGCGACCTGGGACTACGCCCCGTACGCGTTGTTCAACCTCATCAATCCGCTGATAGCCGCAGTGATGGCCTATGCCGGCTTCAAGATCCTGCACCTGAAACCCGACCCGGCGCTGGTCCATCTCGACCCCGATGCCGCCCCGCTTGCCGGGCCAAGGCTACCGGGCTAAGGTTCCCCGGTTCCCCGGTTCCCCAATCATTGCGTGCCCGCCCTTCTCATCCTGGTATCCGAATGACTTTCAAGATGCGTGCCCTGTTTGTCGCCCTCGCCTCGTTCATTGCCGGACCCGCACTCGCGGTGCAACCAGGCCTGGACGAGAAGATCAACGCCGCGTTCACGCCGGTCGCCAACGCCATCTTCGCGACGGTGTTCTACCCGATCCCGGTGGGATTCGGCGCGACCATGCCAGCCATGGTGTTGTGGCTGATCATCGCCGCGGTGTTCCTGACCTTCTACTTCGGATTCATCAACCTGCGCGGCTTCGCCCAGGGCTTCCGGCTGATCCGCGGCGATTATTCCGACCCCAACGACAAGGGTGAAGTCAGCCACTTCCAGGCGCTGACGACGGCACTGTCGGGCACGGTCGGGCTGGGCAACATCGCTGGCGTGGCCATCGCCATCACCATCGGCGGCCCGGGCGCGACCTTCTGGATGATCCTGGCTGGCCTGCTGGGCATGAGTTCGAAATTCACCGAGTGCACGCTGGGCGTCAAATACCGGCGTGAAAATGCCGACGGCAGCGTCTCCGGCGGCCCAATGTATTACCTGAGCCGGGGAATCGCGGAAAACCGTCCCAGCCTGGCCAAGTTCGGCAAGGTGCTGGCGGTGTTGTTCGCCATCTGCTCCATCGGCGGCTCGCTGGGCGGCGGCAACATGTTCCAGGTCAACCAGACCTTCCAGCAGATGCTCAACGTTACCGGCGGCGCCGCGGGCCCGCTGGCGGGCAAGGGCTGGATGTTCGGCCTGGTGATGGCGGTGATGGTCGGGTTCGTGATCATCGGCGGCATCAAGTCCATCGCCCGGGTCACTGACAAGCTGGTGCCGCTCATGGCGGCGCTCTACCTGGGTTGCGGCCTGTACATCATCTTCGTGGACAGGGCCAACGTGCCGGCGGCCTTCGCGGCCATCTGGAACGGTGCGTTCTCCCCGGACGCCGCCCTCGGTGGCGTGATCGGCGTGCTGATCGTCGGCTTCCAGCGTGCCGCGTTCTCCAACGAGGCCGGCATCGGCTCAGCGGCGATCGCCCACTCGGCGGTGCGTACCCGCGAGCCGATCAGCGAAGGTCTCGTCGCCCTCTGGGAACCCTTCATCGATACTGTCGTCATCTGCACGATGACCGCAATAGTCATCGTCCTGACCGGCGCCTACGAGGGCGCGGGTGCCGCCAGTGGCGTGCAACTGACTTCCAATGCCTACGCTTCGGTGCTGAGCTGGTTCCCCTACCTGCTGTCGGTGTCAGTGTTCCTGTTCGCCTTCTCCACGATGCTGGCCTGGTCGTACTACGGCGAAAAGTCGGCTTGCTACCTGTTTGGCGAATCGCGCCATGTCAGCGTGGTCTTCAAGATGGTGTTCTGCGCCTTCATCGTGGTCGGTGCGGCCAGCAACCTGGGCGCGGTGACCGATTTCTCGGACGCCATGATCTTCGTGATGGCACTGCCCAACATCATCGGCCTGTACCTGCTGGCCCCGGTGGTGAAGCGCGAGCTCAACAGCTACCTGGCCCGGGTGAAATCCGGCGAGATCAAAAGCTACCGCGCGGCGCCGCTGTCACGCGAGACCGCCAAGTAAGTAGTGGCCTACGAAAGTTTGAAACAAACGGCGCGGCTATCCCGCGCCGTTTTCATTTTCGGAGTCGGCATCCACATCGGCATCCGATTCGATCTGCGCGATGGCATCGCCCAGCAGCGCACGGGTATCGACGTCGGTGGCCGCTTCCACGCCACGCAGCTTTCGCTCGATGGCGCGGCTGCGCTTGCTGGTGTCATCGAGCGTATTGCTCACGCTGCCGATCTGCTTGCGCACCTTGTCGAGTACCGAACCGAACTTGCCGAACTCGGTGCGTACCGCGCCCAGTACTTGCCAGACTTCGCTGGAACGCTTCTCGATGGCCAGCGTGCGGAAGCCCATGCGCAATGAATTGAGGATGGCAGACAAGGTGGTCGGCCCGGCAATCACCACGCGGTGGTCGCGCTGCAGCAGTTCC
>JBBRXD010000223.1:0-4250 GCA_038248775.1 Lysobacterales bacterium
AGGCCGTGGGTGAGCGTGGCAACGCGCACGGCACCGGTGGCGCCAAGCGGGTGGCCCAGCGCAATCGCGCCGCCCAATGGATTGACCTTGGCCGGGTCCAGCCCCAGGTCGCGGATGACTGCGAGGGCCTGGGCGGCGAAGGCTTCATTCAACTCGATCCAGTCGATCTGGTCCCGGCTCAGTCCCGCCTGCTTGAGTGCCTTGGGAATGGCTTCCTTCGGACCGATGCCCATCACTTCGGGCTTCACTCCGGCAACCGCGAAGCCGACGAATCGGGCGATCGGGGTCAGGCCGTAATCCTTGATCGCCTGGGCAGACGCGAGCAGTACCGCGCCTGCGCCATCCGACATCTGCGAACTGTTGCCGGCCGTCACGCTGCCGCCGTTGCGGAATACGGGGCGCAATTTGGCCAGGCCTTCGGCGCTGGTATCGGGGCGGGGGCCTTCATCATTGCGAACGAGTATTTCGCGAATGGCCACGGTATTGCCACCCAACACCGGCTGTCGCGCGATGACGTTGTAAGGACTGATCTCCGAGGTGAACTCACCATTGGCAATGGCTGCCAGCGCGCGCTGGTGGGAAGCAAGGGCAAAGGCATCCTGGTCCTCGCGAGAGACTTTCCATTGCTCGGCGACCTTCTCGGCAGTGATGCCCATGCCATAGGCAATCGCGACATGTTCGTTCTCGAAAACGCTTGGCGTCATTGCGACCTTGTTGCCCATCATCGGCACCATGCTCATCGATTCGACGCCGCCGGCGAGCATCAGTTCTGCCTCGCCCAGGCGGATCTTGTCAGCGGCAAGCGCAACCGCCTGCAGGCCGGACGAGCAGAAACGGTTGATGGTCTGCGCGGCAACCGAGTCTGGCAGGCCGGCAAGCAAGGCGCCGATGCGCGCCACGTTCATGCCTTGCTCGCCCTCGGGCATCGCGCAACCAATGATCACATCGCCGATGCGGCTGGTGTCGATGCCGGGCGCCTGGGCGACCACGGACTTCAGCACATGCGCGAGCAGGTCGGCGGGGTGGGCGTTACGGAAGGCGCCGCGGGGGGCCTTGCCCACCGGGGTGCGGGTGGCGGCAACGATGTAGGCATCCTGGATTTGCTTGGTCATGGGTCAGTTCCTCAACGGCTTGCCGTTCTTGAGCATGTAGGCGATGCGTTCCTGGGTCTTGGGCATCAGCGCCAGGGCGACGAAATTTTCACGTTCAAGTTTCAGCAACCATTCCTCGTCCACCAGGGAGCCACGGTCGACGTTGCCGCCGCACAGGCAAGTGGCGATTCGGGTGGACACTTCCATGTCGTGCTCGGAGATGAAGCGACCCTCCAGCATGTTCACCAGCATCATCTTGAAGGTGGCGATTCCGATATCTCCTGCTACCGGGATCTGGCGCGGGGGCAGCGCCGGGCGATAGCCCGATTCAGCCATGGCGCGCGCCTGTTGCCGGGCCACGTGCAGCAACTCGTACTGGTTGAAGACGACGATGTCGGACTCCCGGGCCAGCTTGAGTTCCTTGGCTTCCAGTGCGGACGCCGAGACCTTGCCCATGGCGACGGTCTCGAAATAAGGCTTCAGTCCGGCGAACACATCGCCGCCCGGACCGGCCGCGAGTCCAACGCGGGTCGCGATTTCCTTCAGGCCTCCACCCGCAGGCAGCAGGCCGACGCCGGCTTCGACCAGTCCGACATAGCTTTCCAGCGAATAGACCGTGCGGGCCGCATGCATCTGGAACTCGCAGCCACCGCCGAGCGCAAGTCCGCGTACGGCTGCGACTACGGGCACCAGCGCGTACTTGATGCGCTGGCTGGTGGCCTGGAAGGTGGCGACCATGGATTCGAACTCGTCGATCCGGCCCGCCGACAAAGAAGCCATGGCGCCGGACAGATCGGCGCCAGCGGAGAACGGTTCCCGGTTTTGCCAGATAACCAGGCCCTGGAAATCCTGCTCGGCCGTGGTGATGGCCTGCTGGATTCCTGCGAGTACGCCATCGCCGACGGTATTCATCTTCGACTTGAATCCGAGCACCGCGATGCCATCGCCGTCGTGCCACATGCGAACGGAATCGGTTTCGAAGACGGTCTCGCCGGGCGCGAAAACCTCGCCCAGCACGGGATCGGGGAAACGCTGGCGCTGGTAGACCGGGTTGCTTGAACGGGCGACGGCGGTACCAGTGGCGGGGCTGAAGCTGCCGGTGGCGTCGTGCACGCCCTGGCGACCGTCCACGGCCCACGCGGGCAGGGCGGCGTTGGACATGGCCTTACCGGCTGCAATGTCTTCCTGGATCCATCCTGCCACCTGTTGCCAGCCTGCGGCCTGCCAGGTTTCGAACGGGCCGAGATTCCAGCCGTAGCCCCAGCGGATCGCAAGGTCAACGTCACGCGCTGTGTCAGCGATGGATTCCAGGTGGAAGGCGCTGTAGTGGAACAGGTCGCGGAAGCAGCTCCAAAGGAATTGCGCCTGCGGATGCGAAGAGGCGCGAAGTTTCGCGAACTTCTCCGCCGGATTCTTCAGCTTCAGAAGCTCGACCACCTCAGGCGCGGCGACCCCGATTGCCGGCCGGTAGTCCTGCGCCTTCAGGTCAAGGACCACGATGTCCTTGCCACGCTTCTGGAAAATACCGGCACCGGTCTTCTGGCCGAGCGCACCCTTGGCGATCAGCGCCTGCAGCCAGTCCGGCGCCTTGAAGTAGGAATGCCAGGGGTCAGCGGGAAGGGTATCGGCCATGGTCTTGATGACATGGGCCATGGTGTCGAGCCCGACCACGTCTGATGTGCGGTAGGTGGCTGACTTCGGGCGTCCAACCAGTGGGCCGGTCAGGGCATCAACCTCATCGAAGCCAAGGCCAAAGGCAGCGGTGTGATGCAGGGTGGACAGGATCGAGAACACGCCGATCCGGTTACCGATGAAGTTGGGCGTGTCCTTTGCGTAGACGACGCCCTTGCCCAGGGTCGTCACCAGGAATGATTCCAGGCCCTCGAGTACCGATGCGTCTGTCGACGCACAGGGAATCAGTTCGTCCAGGTGCATGTAGCGAGGCGGGTTGAAGAAGTGGACGCCGCAGAACCGGTGATGAAGTGATTCATCAAGAACTTCCGCCAAGGCATTGATTGACAAGCCGGAAGTGTTGGACGCGAGGATGGCATTTGGGGAGACGAAGGGCAGGATCTTGGCGTATAAGTCCTTCTTCCAGTCGAGCCGCTCGGCAATCGCCTCGATAATCAGGTCGCAGCCTTTGAGCAGTTCGAGATGCTGTTCGTAGTTGGCGGGCGTAATGGCGGCAGCCCGGTCCTTTGCGGCGAGCGGCGCAGGCGAGAGCTTGCCAAGATTGGCGATGGCCTTGTGCACGATGCCGCTCTTGTCGCCGTCCTTGGCGGGCAGGTCGAACAGCACCGTTTCCACGTTTGCATTGACCAGGTGGGCGGCAATTTGCGCACCCATCACGCCGGCGCCGAGCACGGCTACCTTGCGGATTCGAAGTTGGGACATGGACTTGCTCCGAGGAATGAACGAATGGATCAGTGAATCGAGGGCTGCACCTCAGGGCTGGTTAGGCCGCTGTCAGGAAGCGCGAAGCCCGGCGGCGGCAAACCGGATCAGGTGTTCGGCGGCCTTGTCGCAATGGGTTTTCTCCGACACGCCTGCCGGCCGCCGGATCAGGCCGAAATCCGCCATGGCGTAGGTCAGCGCGCCGGCAACGAAATCCATCCGCCAATAGAGCTCTTCCTTGCCCAGGCTTGGCAGGGAAGGGGCCAGTGCCTTGGCGAATTCGCGAAGCACCTGTCCGTAGTTGTCGGACAGGAACTTGCGTAGGCGGTCGTTCTTCTCGGCGTAGGCGCGCGCCAGCACGCGCACGAAGGCCGATCCGTGGCGGTCGAGGGTTAGCGCGAGCGCGGGCTCGATGAAGGCAGCCAGTATTGGCTCAAGCGCGCCCGGGTGGTCTACCTGGGCCTGGCGCAGTTGGCTGATGCGACGGTCGCTCATTTCATCCATCCGGCGTCGGAAAACCTCGTTGACCAGGTTTTCCTTCGACCCGAAGTGGTAGTTGACGGCAGCAATGTTGACGTCTGCGCGGCTGGTAACCTGGCGCAGCGAGGTGCCGGAAAATCCATGTTGAGCGAACAGCTCTTCGGCGGCCCCGAGGATGCGGTCCTTGGTATTGAAATGGGTGGTGGTCATTCCGGCAAAGCCTGATTGAAACGAGTGTTTCAATCCTAGATTGAAGCAGGCGCAGGGTCAATGGCCGAAAGAGCC
>JBBRXD010000224.1:0-4228 GCA_038248775.1 Lysobacterales bacterium
ACCAACACCATTGCGCGCTGAGCCATGCCCGAACCGACATTGAACTTCCCGGATCGTTTGAAGGCCCGCTTCGGCGAGCGCGCCCTGTCCGTCGTGCATGCGCACGGCGAGACGACCATGGAACTGGCGCCAGACAGCTGGGTCGAGGTTATCCGCGCCTTGCGCGACGAACCCGAATTCGGCTTCGAACTGCTGGTCGACGTCTGCGGCGTCGACTACCTCGGTTATGGCGATGACGAGTGGGATACCTCGGGGGTGAGTTCGGAAGGATTCTCGCGCGGCGTCGAGGGTTCAGGCCCGGGTCGTTTCGATTGGGAGAGCCGGCCGCGTGGCAAGGGTCCGGACAAGCGCTTTGCGGCGGTGGTGCATTTGCTGTCGATCAAGCATAACCGGCGGATCAGGCTTCGTTGCTTTGCGCTGGACCATACGCTGCCGATCGTGCCGAGCTTGACGGATCTGTTCCCGGTATCGAATTGGTTCGAGCGCGAAGCCTTCGACCTGTTCGGCATCATCTTCGAAGGCCACCCGGACCTGCGCCGCATCCTTACCGATTACGGCTTCGTCGGCCATCCGTTCCGCAAGGATTTCCCGATGATTGGCAATGTCGAGGTGTTGTATGACGCCGAAAAGAAGCGCGTCGTCTACCAGCCGGTGAGCATCGAGCCGCGCGTCAACGTACCGCGCGTCGTGCGCGAGGATTCGCGCTGGGAACAGTCAGCCGCTGAAACTGCGCCGCAGGTGAATAAATAATGGCCGGCTCCGAGATTCGCAATTACACCCTGAACTTCGGTCCGCAGCATCCGGCCGCCCACGGTGTGTTGCGCCTGGTGCTGGAGATGGATGGCGAAGTGGTGCAGCGCGCCGATCCGCACATCGGGCTGCTGCATCGCGGCACTGAGAAGCTCGCCGAGTCCAAGGCCTACAACCAGTCGATCGGTTACATGGACCGCCTCGACTATGTATCGATGATGTGCAATGAGCACGCCTACGTGCGCGCAATCGAGGGCCTTATTGGCCTGGAGGTGCCGGAACGCGCGCAATACATCCGCACGATGTTCGACGAAATCACCCGCATCCTGAACCACCTGATGTGGATTGGCTCGAACGGCCTCGACCTTGGCGCTATGGCCGTGTTCCTTTACGCCTTCCGCGAGCGCGAAGAGCTGATGGACTGCTACGAGGCAGTATCCGGCACGCGCATGCATGCCACCTACTATCGCCCGGGCGGCGTTTATCGCGACCTGCCGGCACGCATGCCGCAGTACCGTGAATCACCGTGGCGCAAGGGTGCCGACCTGAAGCGCGCCAATGAATGGCGCGAAGGCTCGATGCTCGATTTCCTGGAAGCGTTCAGCAACGACTTCCCGCACAAGGTGGACGAGTACGAAACCCTGCTCACTGACAATCGTATCTGGAAGCAGCGCACTGTCGGTATCGGCGTCGTGCCGCCAGACATGGCCCTTGCCTGGGGCATGACCGGCCCGATGCTGCGTGGTTCCGGAATCGCCTGGGACCTGCGCAAGAAGCAGCCTTACGCCTGCTACGACAAAGTCGATTTCGACATCCCGGTTGGCGTGCAGGGTGATTGCTACGACCGCTACCTGGTGCGCGTGGAAGAAATGCGCCAGTCCAATCGCATCATCAAGCAATGCGTGGAATGGCTGCGCCGCAACTCTGGCCCGGTGATGGCCAGCAATTACAAAGTGTCGCCGCCATCCCGTGCCGAGATGAAGGACGACATGGAAGCGATGATCCACCACTTCAAGCTATTCACCGAAGGTTATTCGGTACCGGCGGGCGAGATCTATTCGGCCGTGGAAGGCCCGAAGGGCGAGTTTGGCGTGTACCTGGTGTCCGACGGCGCCAACAAGCCGTTCCGCCTGAAGGTGCGCGCGCCGGGCTTTGCCCATCTTTCGTCCATGGATGCCATCGTGCGCGGCCACATGCTGCCCGACGTGGTCGCCATGATTGGCACCTACGACATCGTCTTCGGCGAAATCGACCGATGAGACCCCAGCAATGAAAGCGACCGGAAATTTCGCCGCCTGCCAGCATGTCGACCCGATGGTCGCGTTGAGCACGGCAACGCGTGAACACATCGACCATTGGGTGGCCAAGTTTCCGCCCGACCGCAAGCGCTCGGCCGTGATCCAGGCCTTGATGGTCGCCCAGGAACAGAATGGCGGCTGGTTGACCGACGAGTTGATGGCTGCGGTCGCCAAGTACCTCGACCTGCCGCCGGTGTGGGCTTATGAAGTCGCGACCTTCTATTCGATGTTCGACCTGGCGCCGGTGGGTCGGCACAAGGTCGCGATCTGCACCAACATCAGCTGCTGGTTGAATGGCGCCGAAGACCTAGTGAGACACGCAGAACGTAAGCTCGCGTGCAAACACGGCGAAACCAGCGCTGATGGCCGCATCACTCTAAAAATCGAAGAAGAGTGCCTGGCTGCCTGCGCTGGCGCGCCGATGATGGTGATCGACGGCCATTACCACGAGCGCCTGACGCCGGCCAAGCTCGATGAGCTGTTCGACGGACTGAACTGAGGATCCCATGGCAAATCATGCACCCCACGGCCCCGTTGGCCCGGCCCCGCAGGAACACAGCGTCGTTTACACCACGCTGCATTTCGACAAGCCCTGGTCCTACGAAAACTACCTGAAGACCGGTGGTTATGCGGCCCTGCGCAAGGTGCTGTCTGAAAAGATGCCGCAGGACGACGTGATCAACATGGTCAAGCAGTCCGGCCTGCGCGGTCGCGGAGGCGCAGGCTTTCCGACCGGCTTGAAGTGGAGCTTCATGCCGAAGGGTGCGCCAGGCCAAAAGTACATCCTGTGCAATTCCGATGAATCGGAACCGGGTACCTGCAAGGACCGGGACATCCTGCGCTACAACCCGCATTCGGTGATCGAGGGCATGGCCATCGCCTGCTACGCCACAGGTTGCACCGTGGCCTACAACTACATGCGCGGCGAGTTCCACCACGAGCCGTACGAGAATTTCGAAGAGGCCCTCAAAGAAGCCTATGCCAACGGCTGGCTGGGCAAGAACGTGCTCGGCTCCGGCGTGGACATCGACATCCACTCAGCGCTGGGCGCGGGGGCCTACATCTGTGGCGAAGAGACCGCGATGATGGAATCGCTGGAAGGCAAGAAGGGGCAGCCGCGCTACAAGCCGCCGTTCCCCGCCAACTACGGCCTGTTCGGCCGTCCGACCACCATCAACAACACCGAAACCTATGCGTCGGTGCCAGCCATCATCCGCAACGGCGGCGAGTGGTTCCTCAAACTGGGCAAGCCCAACAACGGCGGCCCGAAGATTTTCTCCGTGTCCGGCCATGTCAACAATCCGGGTAATTTTGAAGTACGCCTTGGCACATCCTTCGCCGACCTGCTGGCCCTGGCCGGCGGCGTGCGCAACGGCCACAAGCTCAAAGCCGTGATTCCGGGTGGTTCGTCGATGCCGGTGCTGCCGGCCGAGATCATGATGGCCTGCACGATGGACTACGACTCGATCCAGAAGGCCGGTTCGGGCCTGGGTTCGGGCGCGGTGATCGTGATGGACGAGACCACCTGCATGGTTCGCGCCTGCCAGCGCATCTCGCGCTTCTACTACGCGGAAAGCTGCGGCCAGTGCACGCCCTGCCGCGAAGGCACCGGCTGGATGTACCGCGTGCTGACCCGCATTGTTGAAAAGCAGGCAACCATGGACGACCTGCACATGCTCAAGGCCGCTGCCGGCCAGATCGAGGGCCACACCATCTGCGCGTTCGGCGAAGCTGCTGCATGGCCGGTGCAGGGCATGCTGCGCCATTACTGGAACGAGTTCGAGTACGCAATCGTCAACAAGCGTTTCCTGGTCGACGAGCCGGCCGCACAGCTGAGCGCGGAGCAGGCCGCATGAGCGCCGTACCGACTACCGCCAGCATTGATGTGGTGAACATCGAGATCGACGGCATCGCCCTGACTGCACCGAAGGGCTCGATGATCATCCATGCCTCCGACAAGGCAGGCATCTCGATCCCGCGTTTCTGCTACCACGAAAAATTGCCGATTGCCGCCAACTGCCGCATGTGCCTGGTGGACGTGGAAAAGATGCCCAAGCCCGCGCCAGCCTGTGCGACGCCGGTGATGGAAGGCATGAAGGTCTACACCCAGACACGGCGCGCGCTCGATGCACAGCGCAATGTGATGGAATTCCTGCTGATAAACCACCCGCTGGATTGCC
>JBBRXD010000225.1:0-4227 GCA_038248775.1 Lysobacterales bacterium
CAGGTCGTACTTGATGGTTTCCCCGCGCAAGGTGCCCCTTGGCTGCTCGATGACGACGCTGCCGGTGAGCACGACCAAGTCGCTGGTAAGCGTGTAAACGATCTGCGAAGCACGTGCCTTCATCGGCTCGCCATTGTCGGCGACCTGCCTGAGCGTGGCCGGGGTGCCGGTCAGCACCACCTGGCTGATGTCGCCGGCCTTGCGATGGATGACGGCGCGGTCGGCATTCACTTCGAGCGAACCTTGCTTGATCTTGACGCCGCCGGTCAGCACCGACTCGCTGTCGTCGCCGAGCATGGCGTCGGTGCGGTCGGCTTCGATGTCCATCGGCGCGTTGCGGTCGGTGGTCTTGGCATGGGCGCCGAGCGGAAGCAGGGCGAGGAGCAGCAGTGAACTAAGGGCGTGGAGGCGCATAGCGTCCTTTGACATTGGCAAGCAACTGGATGTGGTGGGTTTTCATGTCGGCACGCAACCCGGTGCCCCGCAGTATAGAGTCGGCCCGGCTGACGGTCACGAGATCCTGGCTGAGGGCGAGGTCTTGCTTGGGGAATATCTGCAGATTTTCAGTGTTGAACCGGGTCCGATCCCCGAGTGGCGTGGGCGGGCCGATCATCTCGACCTTGTTGATCAGCCGGACTTCGACGCCCTTCTCGGCGACCCAGGCCGACTGTGACGTGGCCAGCCAGCGGCCGCTCTGCCGGTCGGGAAAGGAGAAGCGCGGCAGCGTGATGGTCACGCTCTGGCCCTTGGGATCGCGTTCCAGGCGCGGTGCCTGCAAGGAAAACGATTCTTTCCCATCCTGGTCGAGCGCGGTCAGCTCGAAATTTTCGAGGATGTAATCCGAACGCGCCGGACTCGTTCCCGGCGGTGGCGCCTGCGGCCGCAGCTGCCACACGGCCAGGCTGCCCGATACAGCGACGGCCAACAGGGTGGCGGCGGCGATGGTGCGCTTCCTCATCGGCCCAGGAACCTGGAAAGGATGGCGTCGCGATGCCCTGCCGTTTCAAGGACGAGGTCGCACAACTGGCGTGCGGCGCCTTCGCCTCCGGACTTGCTGGTGATCCAGTGCACGCGGTCGCGCACCCAGGGATGCACGTTGGCCGGCGCGGCCGCGAGGCCCGCATGGGGGAAGATCGGCAAGTCGGCCAGGTCGTCGCCCATGTAGGCCACGTTCGACAGTTCGATGTCGAGCTGCTTGCACAGGTCCACCAGGCAGGCCAGCTTGTCCTTGACCGAGGTAAAGACGTGGTCGATGCGCAGGTCGCGCGCGCGGGCCTTCACCGAGGCGCTTTCACGCGCGGTGATAAGCGCCACGACAATGCCGTTGTCGATCAGCAGGCGCATGCCGAGGCCGTCTTCGACGTGATAGGCCTTCATCTCCACGCCTCTGTCGTCGAACCACAGCCGGCCGTCGGTCAGGGTGCCATCCACGTCGAAAGCGACCAGGCGGATGCCGCGCGCGCGTTCGCGCACGGATTCGGGAATAGGATCTGTAATCAAGTCGGCAATCAAATCGGGAGTAGTGCTCATCAGGTTCAGACCACCCGGGCGCGCAGGAGGTCGTGGATGTTGAGTGCGCCAACCACGCGTCGCTCGTCATCGAGCACGACCAGGGCGTTGATCTTGTGCGCTTCCATCAGGTGCGCCGCTTCGACCGCCAACTGGTTGGTGCCAATGGTCTTGGGTGAATGCGCCATCAAGGTCTTTACCGGCACGCTGCGCAAGTCCATCTGTTCGTCGTCCAGGGCGCGGCGCAAATCGCCGTCGGTGAACACGCCCAGCAGGCGACCCGCGTCGTCCACCACGGCGGTCATGCCCAGGCGCTTGCGGCTCATTTCGACCAGGGCTTCGCTGGCGCTGGCGTTTTCGCCCACGCGCGGCACGTCGTCTCCGCGGTGCATCACGTCGCTGATGTGCAGCAACAATCGGCGACCCAGACTGCCAGACGGATGCGATCGGGCGAAATCGTCGGCGGTAAATCCGCGTGCTTCAAGCAAGGCCACGGCCAACGCATCACCCATTACCAGGCAGGTGGTGGTGCTGGAGGTGGGCGCCAGGCCCAGCGGGCAGGCTTCCTCCGGCACGCTCACGTCCAGGTGTACGTCGGACATGACGGCCAGGCGCGACTCCGGCCGGCCGGTCATGGCAATGATCCGATTGCCCTGGCGCTTCAGTGCCGGGACGATGGTCATGATTTCTTCGGATTCGCCGGAATTGGAAAGCAGCAGCACCACGTCCGTGTCCTTCACCATGCCCAGGTCGCCATGGCTGGCTTCACCCGGGTGCAGGAAAAAGGCCGGTGTGCCGGTGGACGACAGGGTGGCGGCGATCTTGGTGGCGATATGCCCGGACTTGCCCATGCCGGTGCAGACGACATGGCCGCGGCAGGCCAGCAATTCGCGGCAGGCGTCGGCAAAGACGGGGCCGATCCGGGCCCGCAAGCTTTGCAGGGCCTGGGTCTCGATGCTGATCACGCGCTGCCCGCTGGCGATCAGCAGGTCGGTGTTGGCCGGGCGATTGGCGGGGTTGGCACTCATGCGCAGGGGGCAGGCGGTATGATTAGAGGACTATTGTAAGGCCTGTGCTGGCCGGAACCGGCTTTTTCCCTGCTCCCCCGTGAACACCCATCAATGAAAGCCCCGCCATGAATGCGCAACAGATCCAGCAACTGATCGAAGCCGGCCTGCCGGGCTCACGGGCCCAGGTGGAAGGCGCCGACGAAGTCCATTTCGAGGCTACCGTCATTTGCGAAGCCTTCGTCGGCAAGCTGCCCCTGGCCCGGCACCGCATGGTGTACGCGACCCTTGGCAGCCGGATGGGCGGCGAGATCCATGCATTGGCGCTGCGTACCCTGACCCCTGACGAAGCCCGGCTCAAGTCCTGAGCCCCCAAGAGAATCCCTGACGCATGGCCAAGATCATCATCACCGGCGGCGAAACGCTGGACGGCGAAGTCCAGATTTCCGGCGCCAAGAACGCCGTGCTGCCCATCTTGTGCGCGACCTTGCTCGCCGACAGCCCGATATCCATCGGCAACGTGCCGCACCTGCACGATGTCACCACCACCATGGAATTGCTCGGCGCACTGGGCGTCAGCCTGACGGTGGATGAAAAGCTGACCATCACGGTGGAACCCACCGCGATGATCGAGACGATTGCACCGTACGAACTGGTCAAGACCATGCGCGCCTCGATATTGGTACTCGGGCCACTGCTGGCGCGACATGGCCATGCCGAGGTGTCCCTGCCCGGCGGTTGCGCCATCGGATCGCGTCCCGTGGACCAGCATATTCGCGGCCTGCAGGCACTGGGCGCCGACGTGGTGGTCGAAAACGGATTCGTGAAGGCCCGTGCCGTGAATGGTTTGCGCGGTGGCCATTACAGCTTCGACATGGCCACCGTTACCGGTACCGAGAACGTATTGATGGCCGCCGCCCTGGCGCGCGGCACCACCGTGCTGGACAACTGCGCGGAAGAACCCGAAATCGTCGACCTTGCCAATTGCCTGATTGCGATGGGCGCGAAGATCGAGGGCGCCGGCAAGGCGCGCATCATCGTAGAAGGCGTGGACAGCCTGCACGGCTGCCATTACGACGTAATGCCGGACCGCATTGAAACCGGAACATTCCTGGTCGCCGGCGCCATGACAGGCGGCCGCGTGCTGGCACGACGAACCCGCGCCGATCTGCTCGATGCCGTGTTGCACAAGCTTGAGGAAGCGGGTGCGCAGATCAACACCGGCACCGACTTCATCGAATTGAACATGCACGGCAAGCGTCCGAAATCGGTCAGCCTGACCACGGCGCCGTACCCGGCTTTCCCGACCGACATGCAGGCGCAGTTCGCCGCGATGAACTGCATGGCCGAGGGTGTTGGCGTGATCCGCGAAACCATCTTTGAAAACCGCTTCATGCACATGAACGAGTTGCAGCGCCTGGGCTCGGACATCCGCATCGAGGGCAATACCGCCATCATCCGCGGCGTCGAGCGCCTGACCGGCGCACCGATGATGGCCACCGACCTGCGCGCCTCGGCCTCGCTGGTTCTGGCGGGCCTGGTGGCGGAAGGCGAAACAACGGTAGACCGCATTTACCACATTGATCGCGGTTACGAAAACATCGAGGAAAAACTCGGCGGCCTCGGCGCAAAAATCCGCCGCGTAGCATCCTGAGCCCTTGTGGAAGCGGCCTTTGTGGAAGCGGCCCTTGTGGAAGCGGCCTTTGTGGGA
>JBBRXD010000226.1:0-4219 GCA_038248775.1 Lysobacterales bacterium
GATCGGCAGCCAGATCAGCAGGCTCAGCAGGGGCCAAGTCGAGAACATCAGTGCGTCCTTGTCTTACCCGCGACCCGTCCGGGACAGCATCGCCAACAGGACGATGAGGCCGAGGATCATGGCGAAGGCGTAGTGGTCGCGGTAACCCGTTTGCAGGCGGCGGACCAGCAACGCGAAGCGGTCGATCAGCCAGGCGGTGCCGTTGACGATGCCATCGATCAGGCCGGCATCGCCGAAGCGCGACGCGATACGGCCGAGCGCCACGCCGCCACCGGCGAAGCCCTTGATCCACAAGTCGTCGAAACCATATTTATTTTCGAGGATGCGCACCGGGATCGAGAAGAACTTGCGGGCGCGTGCGGCCATGTCAGGCGCGAACAGATAGAGGTAGGTCGCAAGCCCGAAACCGCCCAGGGCCAGCCAGAAAGGCGCAGCTTTTACGCCGTGCCAGGCCATTGCCAGCGCACCATGGAATTCACCGGACAGAGCCGCCATCGCCCCGTGCGATTGCAACGTCTCGATTGCCCCGAAGAAGAAAGGCTGCACTTGGTCGTGGCCCAGCGTGTCCTTGCCGAACAACATCGGACCGACTGTGAAGAAACCAATCAGCAACGACGGGATCGCCAGCAGGATCAGTGGCACGGTGACCACCCACGGCGATTCCTTCGGCTCGACCGGGCCGTGGTGGCCATGGTCGTCGTCGTGCTGCGCGTCGTCGGCGTGGGCGTCGTGGCCATGGCCGTCCGCGTGGGCGGCATCGTCGTGTGCGTGGGTGCCATGCGCAACTTCGTCACGGAAGCGTTCGCGACCATGGAAGGTCAGGTACAGCAGGCGGAAACTGTAAAAGCTGGTCACGAATACGCCAAGCAGCACCGCCCAATAGCCGTAGGTCGCGATCCATGAATGCGATTCATGCGCATGGTGCGCCGCCGCTTCGATGATGGTGTCCTTGGAATAGAAGCCCGACAATAGCGGCATGCCGGTCAGCGCCAGGGTGCCGATCCACATCGTGATGAAGGTGATCGGCATGTACTTGCGAAGGCCACCCATGCGGCGCATGTCCTGCTCGTGGTGCATCGCGATGATGACCGAGCCGGCGCCAAGGAACAGCAGCGCCTTGAAGAAAGCGTGCGTCATCAGGTGGAATACCGCCGCCGAATAGGCCGATACGCCCAGCGCGACGGTCATGTACCCAAGCTGCGAAAGCGTCGAATACGCGACCACGCGCTTGATGTCGTTCTGTACGATGCCGATCAGGCCGGTAAAGAAGGCCGTCGTGGCTCCAATGAACAGGACGAAACTGAGCGCGGTTTCGCTTAGTTCGAACAGCGGCGACATTCGCGCCACCATGAAGATACCGGCAGTCACCATCGTTGCCGCGTGGATCAGCGCCGAGATCGGGGTCGGGCCTTCCATCGAGTCGGGCAGCCACACGTGCAGCGGGACCTGCGCTGATTTGCCCATCGCGCCGATGAACAGACAGATGCAAATGAAGCTGATGGCATGCACGTTCCAGCCGCCGAAACCGAGCCAGCCGATCGCGGGAATCAACTCGAACGGTTCGGTGGGAATGGCCGTGGCGTTGGCGAACACCACGCTGTAATCGAGGCTGCCATACCAGAACAGCACGCCGGCGATACCCAGCAGGAAGCCGAAGTCGCCAACGCGGTTGACCAGGAAGGCCTTGAGGTTGGCGAAGATGGCGGTTGGGCGCTGGTACCAGAAACCGATCAGCAGGTAGGACACCAGGCCCACTGCTTCCCAGCCGAAGAACAACTGCAGGAAGTTGTTGCTCATGACCAGCATCAACATCGAAAACGTGAACAACGAGATATAGCTGAAGAAGCGCTGGTAGCCCGGGTCGTCCTTCATGTAACCGATGGTGTACACGTGCACCAGCAGTGAGACGAAGGTGACCACCGCCATCATCATCGCAGTCAGCGTGTCCACCATGAAGCCCACATGGCCGCTGTAACCGCCAACTTCGAAGAAGGTATAGAGGTTCTGGTTGAAGGGCCCTGCTTCGCCGGTCGCCAGCTTGTACAGGACCTGGCAGGACACCAGGCAACTGATGAACACGCCGGCGATCGTGATCGAGTGCGCCCCGGTGCGGCCGATCCTGCGACCGAACAGGCCGGCCACGATCGCGCCAATCAGCGGCGCCAGCGCGACGATCAGCAGGTAATTCATTTGCAGCTGGTAAGGCTGGGGGGACATGCGCGATCAGCCCTTTAGCGAGTCGAGTTCGGCGACATTGATCGTTCGCCGGTTGCGGAACAGCGTGACCAGGATGGCCAGGCCGATCGCCGCTTCCGCTGCGGCCACGGTCAGGATGAAGAACACGAACACCTGGCCTGAGGCATCACCCAGGAAGCGCGAGAACGCCACGAAGTTGATATTCACGGCCAGCAGCATCAATTCGATGCACATCAGCAGGACGATCAGATTCTTGCGGTTGATGATGATGCCGGCGACGCTGAGACTGAACAGGATCGCACCCAGGAGCAGGTAATGGTTGAGGGTGATCACGGTCCTTCCCCCCCTGGTCGCGGGTCGGCTTTCATCTTGACCAGGCGAATTCGATCTTCGCGGCGCACCATCACCTGGCGCGAAGGGTCCTGGGTCTTGGTGCCTTCACGACGGCGCAGGGTCAGCATCACGGCGACCACGATGGCGACGGTCAGGATGACAGCGGCGATCTCGAAGGGCAGTATGAATTCAGTGAACAAGGCCTGCGCCAGCCACTGGACATTGCTGCCGGCTGCGGCTGCCGGGTCGGTGGCCGACAGCTGCGAGCCCGCCTCACTACCCTTCACGCCAATCAGGCCGACCATTTCAAACAACATCACGGCCGCGACCACCATCGCCACCGGGAAATAGCGGGCGAATCCCTCGCGGATGGGGGTCATGTTGAGGTCGAGCATCATCACCACGAACAGGAACAGGATCATCACCGCGCCCACGTACACCAGGATCAACACCACGCCCAGGAATTCGGCTTGCAGCAGCAGCCACAGGCAGGCGGTGGAGAAGAAGGTAAGGATCAGCGACAGCACCGCGTGCACCGGGTTCTTGAGCGTGATCACCGCCCCGGCGGCAAGCACCGTGACCAGGGCAAATGCATAGAACGCGATCAGTTCGAACGACATGTTGGTTCCCCTGCCCTCAGCGATACGGCGCGTCAGCGGCGCGACGCGAGGCAATTTCAGCCTCGAAGCGATCACCGATGGCCAACAACTGCGACTTGTTGACGATATTCTCGCCACGGTTCTCGAAATGATATTCCAGGATGTGCGTCTCCACGATCGAGTCGACCGGGCAGCTTTCTTCGCAGAAGCCGCAGAAAATGCACTTGAACAGGTCGATATCGTAGCGCGTGGTGCGGCGGCTGCCGTCTTCGCGCGGCGCGGCGTCGATGGTGATGCACGAGGCCGGGCAAACGGCTTCGCACAACTTGCAGGCGATGCAGCGTTCTTCGCCATTGGGATAGCGACGCAAGGCATGCAGGCCGCGGAAACGCACCGACTGAGGGAATTTTTCGAACGGATAATTGACCGTGAACTTGGGCTTGAACATGTACTTCAGGGTCAGCCACATGCCCCGGATGAATTCCAGTAGCAGCAGGCTCTTGAGGTAGCTGGCGACTCGGGTCATGGCCTGATCAAGCTCCCAGGACGAACCAGTTGAGATACGCGGCCATCGCAGTGAAAAAGATCCACGCGATGGTGATGGGGATGAAGACCTTCCAGCCCAGTCGCATGATCTGGTCGTAGCGGTAGCGCGGGAAACTGGCGCGGAACCACAGGTAGACAAAGGCAAAGAAGCCAGCCTTCGCGAACAACCACCACCAGCCATTGGCCGACAGCAGCGGGATGCCCCAACCCTGGAACGGCGACAGCCAGCCGCCAAGAAACAGCAGCGCAGCCAGGAAGCTGATCAGGATCATGTTGGCGTATTCGGCCAAAAAGAATATTGCGAACGCCGATCCGGAGTATTCAACGTGGAATCCGGCGACGATTTCCGATTCACCCTCGGCCACGTCGAACGGCGCGCGGTTGGTTTCAGCCACGCCCGAGATGAAGTAGATGATGAACAAGGGAAACAGGGGGAAGAAGAAGAATTCGAAAAAGCCATCGTCACCGGCCTGCGCGTTGACGATGCCACTGAGGTTCATGGTACCGGCTGCGACCAGCACGCCGACCAGGGCAAAGCCCATGGC
>JBBRXD010000227.1:0-4134 GCA_038248775.1 Lysobacterales bacterium
CGGGCCGTAGTAGTCGCGATGGAAATTGCGCACGTCTTCCAGGCGGGCGCCTTCCAGGTCCTCGAAGCTGCCGTAGCCGTCGTGGTTGTTCTCCCACTTCTGGAACGCCTGCTGGCCGATGTCGATCCACATGAAGCCGCCATAGGGCTGGTTCTTCACGTTGACGCGAATTTCCTCCTTTACGACATCCTGCTGGTTCTTCAGGGTCTTTTCGTTGAAGTCCAGGGTCTTCATGCGATCGGCTTCCAGCCACAGCATCGATTCCAGCGCCGATACCGGCGCGGTCTCGATGTAGTTGGTGAAGTCGGCGCGGGTCGAGCCATTGTTGCGGCCACCGCCGCCGCTGATGACCTTGTCGAATACGCCTTCCGGCGCATTGGGCGTGCCTTCGAACATGAGGTGCTCGAACAGGTGCGCGAACCCGGTGCGATTGCGCGGCTCGAGGCGCATGCCCACGTGGTACACCACGCTGATGCCAACGGTAGGCGAGCTGTGGTCCTCGGACACGACGACCGTGAGGCCGTTGTCGAGTTTCTTGACGTCGACTGGCAGGCTCCAGCGGTCGCTGTCTGCGGCGAGCGCGGGCAGTGAAAGCGAGAGTCCTGCCAGCAGCAGGGCGAGTTTGGGGGCGTGCATGATTGACCTCAGGAGGGCGGATAACCCATGGAGCGTAGCCTGAACCCCCGCTTCACGGCCTAGGGCAGAAGTCATGCCCACCCGGCCCCGCTCGCTCGAAGCCCTGAATTGCTGTATGCTTAACCAGTTTGCTGCACCGGCTTCGTATTCCCCCGGTCGCCAAAGCCGATTTCAACGCTTCCTCCGGCCCAAGCCCACTCCGCACGTCACGCTGCGCAAACACGCCACTCTGGCGTTATTTTTTAGCATCAACTCGCAGCGCGGTTTCAGGGAACGCCTCGGGTACATCGGAGCATCATCAATGTCTTTTGAATCGCTCGGGCTTGCGCCCGCGCTTCTTCGTGCGCTTGCCGAAATCGGCTACGCGACCCCCACTTCCATCCAGATCGAGGCCATTCCGCTCGCCATGGCTGGCCACGACCTGCTTGGCGGCGCCCAGACCGGCACCGGCAAGACGGCGGCGTTCGCGCTGCCCATGCTGCATCGACTGTCCACCACTGCCGTTGCCGGCGCGCCGCGCAAGGTCCGCTGCCTGATCCTGACTCCGACCCGCGAACTCGCGGTGCAGGTGCATGACTCCATCCGTACTTATGGCAAGCATGCCAAGCTGGCGTCCACCGTCATCTACGGCGGCGCTGGCATGAATCCGCAGCTCGATACCTTGCGTCGCGGCGTCGACATCCTGGTCGCCACCCCTGGCCGCCTGATCGACCATCTCGAGCGTGGCAGCGTGCAGCTGCGCGACGTCGAAATGCTGATCCTGGACGAAGCCGACCGCATGCTCGACATGGGCTTCATGCCCGCGATCAAGCGCATCATCAACAAGCTGCCAGCCACCCGCCAGACCTTGCTGTTTTCGGCCACGTTTGAAGACGCGATCAAGAAGCTGGCGATGGAATTCATGCGCAACCCGCGTGAAGTCCAGGTTGCCGCGCGCAACACGGTCGCTGAAACCGTCACCCACATCGCCCACCCGGTCGATGGCGCGCGCAAGCGCGACTTGCTGATCGACATCCTCAGCCAGCGCTACCAGGACCAGATCCTGGTGTTCGGCAAGACCAAGCACGGTTGCAACCGTTTGGCCGAGCAGTTGGAAAAATCCGGCATCAAGGCCGTCGCCATCCATGGCAACAAGAGCCAGTCGCAGCGGCTGAAGGCGCTGGGCGATTTCAAGTCGGGCAAGGCGCGCGTACTGGTTGCCACCGACGTGGCTGCGCGCGGCCTGGACATTCCGCAGCTGCCGCTGGTCATCAACTTCGACCTGCCGATGGTAGCTGAAGACTATGTGCATCGGATCGGCCGTACTGGCCGCGCTGGTGCATCGGGCGAAGCGATCTCGCTGGTGTCTCCGGATGAAGCCGGTCTGCTGCGCGCGATCCATCGCGTGTTGAAGGCCGATATCGCGATGACGGTGGTAGAAGGCTACGCGCCCAGCCGCCAGATCCGCATGGGTAACGACAGCGCCAGCACTGGCCGTCCGAGTGGCCAGAGAACGCCGAGCCGTCGCACCCCGCACACCGCCGCGGCACCGCGCCATGCGCAGGCCCACGCGGGCGTCAAAACGCATCCGGCCGCGGATCGTCGCGAACGCCGTGCCGTGAACGCTCCGCGCCCCGTTCGCTGATCGTTTCCAGGCAATGAAAAACACGGGCCGCTGATGCGGCCCTTGTTTTTTGCAGCGACCGGTAGGATGCTCGCGAAAATTCAGGGAGGGGGAACGGCCATGTTTCGAAGCTTTTTCGCGGTGCTCTCCGGTTTGTTCGCGATGATGATCGTAATCACCTTCACCCAGATTGCGAACGTGAAGCTGTTCTATCCACCCCCCGCCGGACTGGACTTCAACGACAAGGTGGCGGTGGCGGCCTACGCGCAGACGATGCCGTGGCAGGCCATGGCGGTGGTGCTTCTCGGCTGGCTGCTGGGAACCTACCTCGGCGCGACGGTCGCCGCGCGCATATCGAAGGACCACGTGCTGGCCTGCGCGATGACGATAGGCATCATCGATGTCGTGCTGACCGCGATCAATGCGCTATCGATCCCGCACCCCACCTGGGCGCTGGCCATGGGTTTGCTGCTGCCGATACCGCTGGCCTGGCTCGCCGGCAAGCAGGCTCACAAGGGCTTGGCCAATGTCAGATAGATGATTGCCAGCAGGGCGAAAACGGGCAACTCGTTGAACCAGCGCAATTTGCGCGATGTTGGCAACGGGCCGCCGGCCATCGATTTCTTGAGCATTCGCCCGCAAACGATGAAGTAGGCAAACAACAATGCCACCAGGCCCAGCTTGGCATGCATCCAGGCTCCTCCAGCGACGACATCCGGGAACGTTGCTGGCCAGCTCTTGTGGCCGACCCACAACAGCAGCCCGAGCACGACGGCGATGCCGAACATGCCATGGCCGAATCCGTACAAACGCTTGCCCATCAGTTGCAGACGTTCGCGCACGGGCGCCACGTCGCCCGCCTCTGCCAGATTGACAAGAATCCGCGGCAGGTAGAAGACGGCCGCCATCCAGGCAATGACAAACAACAGGTGCAGGCTCTTTATCCACACGTAAACCATGGGATTGCTCCAATCAGATCGATGATGATACCGGGGCCGCCCGGACAGGGCGTCGTGTCGGCGTAAGCGGTAGAATACGCCTCCTTCCTGCCGCCCCAGCCATCCTGGCCCCGGCGCTTCGAGAAAACCCTGATGAATTCCGAACCTGGCGCCAACGCGCCGACCACCAGTTTCCGTGAGCTCTTACTGATCGCGCCGCTTTTGCGCAAGCTCGACGAACTCGGCTACGAACTGCCCACCCCCATCCAGGCCGCGACCATCCCGCTGCTGCTGGCCGGCAAGGACGTGATCGGCCAGGCGCAGACCGGCACCGGCAAGACCGCCGCCTTCGCCCTGCCCTTGCTCAACAGGCTGGACCTGTCCAAGACCAAGCCACAGGTGCTGGTACTGGCGCCAACCCGCGAGCTCGCCATCCAGGTGGCCGAAGCCTTCCAGAGCTACGCTTCGCATATCCCCGGCTTCCAGGTTCTGCCGATCTACGGCGGCCAGAGCTACGGGCCGCAGCTGAGCGCCCTGCGCCGCGGCGTGCACGTGGTTGTCGGCACGCCCGGTCGCGTCATCGACCATCTGGAAAAGAACACGCTGGACCTGTCGCAGTTGTCCACGCTGGTGCTGGACGAAGCCGATGAAATGCTGCGCATGGGCTTCATCGACGACGTCGAGCTGATCCTGAAGAAGACGCCGCCTACCCGCCAGGTCGCGTTGTTCTCGGCCACGATGCCGTCGCAGATCAAGCGCATCGCCCAGACCTACTTGAAGAACCCGGTCGAGATCGCGATCAAGTCCTCGACCGCCACCGCCGAGAACATCCGCCAGCGCTTCTGGATGGTCAGCGGTATCAACAAGCTGGATGCGTTGACGCGGATCCTGGAGGCCGAACCGTTCGAGGCGATGATCGTGTTCGCGCGCACCAAGCTCGGTACCGACGAACTGGCC
>JBBRXD010000228.1:0-4134 GCA_038248775.1 Lysobacterales bacterium
GGGCACGTTCTCCGAATCCCCGCATGGCCAGTACCTGCAGGCCCTGCGCAAGAATTTCCGTGGTGAGGTGGTGGCCGACCTGGTCTGCTACCTGCGCCTGCACGTGGAGCTGGCCCTGCGCGCCAAGGGCATGTTGATGATGCGCGAGAACGGCATCGAGGTGCCTGTAGACGAGATCACCCAGTCCAAGTTCGAGGAAATGCGCTACCTGGAGGGTGCCGTCGGGCGCACCGCGCTGCTGGCAATAAAACCACTCCTCCACATGAGCCGCCGCGACCTCTGGCAACTCTACATGCTAGGCAAATAACAATGTGGGAGCGGCCTTGTGGAAGCGGCCTTGTGGGAGCGGCCTCGGCCGCGATTCCCCTATACTCCCCCAAGCGCTTCCCGGATTCCCCTCCCAGTGATTTCAGCCGAAGAATTCCGGCAACTAGCCGCCGCCGGCCACAACCGCATCCCCGTGGTGCGCGAGGTCCTGTCCGACCTCGACACACCGCTGTCGGTCTACCTCAAGCTCGCCGACGGTCCGCACACCTACCTGTTCGAATCGGTGGAAGGCGGCGAAACCTGGGGCCGCTATTCCATCATCGGCCTGCCAGCCACGCGCACCTTCACCTTCCGCGGCAACACGGTGGAGACCCGGGCGCACGGTGAACTGGTTGAATCACGCGAGTTGGCCGACCCCCTGGCGGAAGTGGATCGCCTGCGCAGCAGCTTCAGCGTGCCGCGCGTGCCCGGCTTGCCATCCTTCACCGGCGGCCTGGTCGGCTATTTCGGCTTCGAATCCATCGGTTACATCGAACCGCGCCTGGCCGGGGGCGACAAGCCCGACCAGCTCGGCACCCCCGACGCCTTCCTCATGCTGTCGGAAGAGCTCGCTGTCTTCGATAACCTGAAAGGCCGCCTGTACCTCATCGTCCACGCAGACCCGTCCGAGCCGCAGGCGCACGCGAGGGCCGTGCGCCGCCTTGACGAATTGGTCTATCGCCTGCGCCATTCCGGTCGCAGCTATCCCGATGTGCTGGATCCTTCGCTGCTGAGCGAAGAGGATTTCATCTCCGGCTTCACCCGCGACGGCTTCGTGAAAGCAGTGGAGACGGTGAAGGAATACATCCGCGCCGGCGATGTTTTCCAGGTGGTGCTGAGCCAGCGCATGAGCGTGCCGTTCCGCGCGCGCCCCGTGGATGTGTATCGCGCGCTGCGCGCGCTAAATCCGTCGCCTTACATGTATTTCCTCGACCTGGACGGCACCCAGGTGGTCGGCAGCTCGCCGGAAATCCTGGTGCGGGTGCAGGACGGCGAGATTACCGTGCGTCCGATTGCCGGCACCCGCCCGCGCGGCGCCACGCATGCCGAGGATATCGCGCTGGAAGCCGAGTTGCTGGCCGATCCGAAGGAGCGCGCCGAGCACCTGATGCTGATTGATCTGGGCCGCAACGATGTTGGCCGCGTCGCCGAACCGGGCAGCGTGGTGGTGCCGGACCAGTTTCTCATCGAGCGCTACTCACACGTCATGCATATCGTGTCCGAGGTGCAGGGCAAGCTGAAGCCGGGCACAACCTTCGCCGATGTATTGAAGGCGACCTTTCCCGCCGGCACCGTAAGCGGTGCGCCGAAGATCCGCGCGCTGGAAGTCATCCGCGAACTCGAGCCGATCAAGCGCAACATCTATTCCGGCGCGGTCGGCTACATCGGCTGGTGGGGCGATGTGGACACCGCCATCGCGATTCGCACTGCGGTCATCCAGGACGGCCGCCTGCACGTGCAGGCCGGCGCCGGCATCGTCTACGATTCCGATCCGCAGAAAGAGTGGGACGAGACCTTGAACAAGGGCAGGGCGCTGTTTCGTGCGGTGGCACAAGCGGCGAGTGGGTTGTGAAGGAATGACATGCTCCTGATGATCGACAACTACGACAGCTTCACCTACAACCTCGTGCAGTATTTCGGCGAGTTGGGACAAGAGGTGAAGGTCGTGCGCAACGATGCGCTGGGCGTCGCTGAAATCGCCGCGCTCGGCGCGGAACGCATCGTCATCTCGCCGGGGCCGTGCACGCCCGACCAGGCCGGCGTGTCGCTGGAAGTGCTGGAAAAGTTGTCGGGCAAGCTGCCCATTCTCGGCGTTTGCCTCGGCCACCAGAGCCTGGGTCAGGCCTTCGGCGGCAAGGTAGTGCGCGCCAAGTCGATCATGCATGGCAAGACATCACCCATCCACCACACCGGCGTTGGCGTGTTTGCCGGCTTGCCCAGCCCGTTCCAGGCGACGCGCTACCACTCGCTGGTGGTGGCAAAGGACAGCCTGCCCGATTGTCTCGAGATTACTGCCTGGACCGAAAACGAGGACGGTAGTTTCGATGAGATCATGGGATTGCGGCACAGGACCCTGGCGGTGGAAGGCGTGCAGTTCCACCCCGAATCCATCCTTACCGAGCACGGCCACGCCATGCTGAAAAATTTCCTGGTGAGCTGAGCCATGCCGATCACGCCACATGAGGCCTTGCAGCGCGTCCTGGTCCACCGCGAAATATTCTTCGACGAGATGGTTGACCTGATGCGCCAGGTGATGCGCGGCGAGGTGTCGCCGGTGATGACGGCTGCCTTGCTTACCGGGCTTCGCGTGAAGAAGGAAACCATCGGCGAAATCGCCGCTGCGGCCAGCGTCATGCGCGAGTTCGCGGCGAAGGTCGTGGTGCCGGATAACCGGAATTTCGTCGATATCGTCGGTACCGGCGGTGATGGCGCGCACACGTTCAATATTTCCACCGCCGCCATGTTCGTTTGCGCGGCGGCGGGCGCCCAGGTTGCCAAGCACGGCAATCGAAGTGTCTCGTCCAAGTCCGGCAGTGCGGATGTGCTCGAGTCGCTGGGTGCGGTGATCGAACTGCAGCCTGAGGCCGTCGCGAAGTGTCTTGCGCAAACTGGTTTCGGTTTCATGTTCGCGCCCATCCACCATCCGGCCATGCGCCATGTCGCGCCCGTGCGTCGTGAATTGGGCGTGCGAACCATTTTCAACATCCTGGGCCCGCTGACCAATCCCGCGGGTGCACCCAATATCCTGATGGGCGTCTTCCACGCCGACCTGGTTGGCATCCAGGCGCGCGTACTGCAGCGGCTCGGCACGTCGCGTGCGCTGGTCGTGCATGGCAGCGACGGCCTGGACGAGATCACGCTGGCCGGTGGCACCCTGGTCGCCGAGTTGCGCGACGGCAGGATCGAGGAATACGAGCTGATGCCTGGCGAATATGATTTCGCGATAGACGATCTGCAGACGATCCGGGTCGAAAGCCCGGCTGAATCCAAGGCGATGCTGCTTGATGTACTGGCCGACAAGCCAGGGCCAGCGCGCGACATCGTCTTGTTGAATGCCGGCGCTGCCCTGTACGCTGCGGGCGTGGCTGGTTCCATCGGCGATGGCATCGCCCAGGCGCGGCACTCAATCAGCAGTGGCGCTGCTCGCGCCAAGCTCGACCAGTACGTATCCGCCACCCAGGCATTGGCGAACCCGGCAGGCGACAGCAGCGAATGAGCGACATACTTGCCACCATCCTCGCGCGCAAGGTCGTCGAGCTGCAGGAGCGGTCCGCCCGCGTGCCGTTGCGCGAGATCGTATCCCGCTGCGCCGACGCGCCCGCAGCGCGCGGATTCGCGAACGCGCTGCACGCGAAGATTGCCCAGGGCCATGCTGCGGTCATTGCCGAGATCAAGAAGGCCAGCCCCAGCAAAGGCGTCATCCGCCCCGACTTCCATCCTGCCGACATCGCCCGCAGCTACGAACGCGGCGGCGCGGCCTGCCTGTCGGTGCTGACTGACGTCGATTTTTTCCAGGGCAGCGATGCTTACCTGCAGCAAGCGCGTGCAGCCTGCGCCTTGCCGGTGCTGCGCAAGGATTTCGTCATTGATGACTACCAGGTTTACGAGTCGCGCGTGCTCGGCGCCGACTGCATCCTGCTGATTGTCGCCGCGCTGGGCGATGCTGCCCTGGCGGAACTGTCGGGCCTGGCGCTGGACCTGGGCATGGACGTGCTGGTGGAAGTGCACGACATGGACGAACTCGAGCGCGCCTTGCAGGTGCCCGTGCCGCTGGTGGGCATCAACAACCGCAACCTGCGGACCTTTGATGTCAGCCTCGACACCACC
>JBBRXD010000229.1:0-4123 GCA_038248775.1 Lysobacterales bacterium
TCGCCACGACCAGGTCGAGTACCAAGCGGGTGACATCTTGCTATTCGGCCCAGAGTCGCGCGGACTGCCTGGCTCACTGCTCGAACAATTTCCACCAGCGCAGCGCTTGCGCATTCCGATGCGCGAAGGGCAGCGCAGCCTGAATCTTTCCAATGCCGTCGCGGTCGCTGTATTCGAGGCCTGGCGCCAGCTCGACTTCGCGATGCCCACAGCACCGACGGCATGACCTTCGGCAGGTTTGTGCAACTGCATGCTCGCGTATTCTACTCGGCGGCTCGACACAAGTCGGCTGCCACGCCCCTTGGACGTGGCATTTCTTTTTTAAGGATCCTAAAAAAATGAAGCGTTCCCTTATTGCACTTGCCCTGGCCGCCATCCTTCCTGTTTCGGCACAGGCCGACGAACTGAACTACAACTTCTTCGAAGCCAGCTACATCAACTCGCATTTCGAAGGCGAAAGCGGCGATGGTTTCTCCGTGGCCGGCTCGACTGCATTCAATCAGGATTTCTACGGCACGGCTTCCTACCGCCGCGCCGAGAACAACGACTACGGCATCACGCTGGACGAAACCACCGTTAACCTCGGCTACCGCCATGCCCTGTCCGAGAAGGCCGATTTCATCGCTGAAGTGGGCTACGTCGACGTCGGCGCCGATATCGAAGGCCTGGGTAGCGACAGCGCCAATGGCTACCGTGTGGCCGTCGGCTTCCGCGGCAAGCTGGCCCCGAACTTCGAGGGCAACATCAAGGCTTACTACACCGACATCAGCGACGCCGACTGGGGTGGCAGTGAGCTCGGCTTCCGCGTCGGCGCGCAGTACAGCTTCAACCCCACTTGGGGCATCACCGCGTCGTACGACACCACCAAGTTGTTCGATGAGTCGATCAACACCTGGGGCCTGGGCGTGCGTGCCAGTTTCTGATCACGGTAATGATGGTTTGAAGAAAAGCCCGGCGAAAGCCGGGCTTTTTTTCATGCGCGAGAGAAATCGCCGGTGGGCAATTCACGGACTTGTTAATGATTTTTTCCGTTACTGCCAATTTAGTTCCCCATTCAGGATCATGCAGTTAAGTGGAAATTTCAGATGGGCTCGCGACACTGTCGCCGCTCCCCCGGGAGCCCATGCTTTGAAATCAAGGAAAACGATCATGAAGACCTCACTGTTTGCACTTGCTCTCGCCGCCGCCCTTCCGTTCTCGGCCCATGCGCAGGATAAGGAACTCAGCTACAACTGGGTTGAGGGCAACTACGTCAACCTCGACAACAGTACCGATGGTTGGGGCCTGCGTGGTTCCTACGAATTCGGCACGTCCGGCCTGTACGCGCTGGGCGGCTATAGCTGGCTGGACGCCGACACGGTGCTGGGCAGTGTCAACGTCAAGGCCAATGAATTCGGCCTCGGCTATCACCATTCCATCGCCGACCAGACCGACCTGATTACCGAAGTGGCGTATCGCAATGCCGACACGGGCACCCAGAACATCGACGGTGGTCGCGCCTCGGTCGGCGTGCGCTCGGCAATGACCAGGAACTTCGAAGGTTTCGTCAAGGCCAACTACTACGACCTGAGCGATTACAGCGGTGATGTGTCCGGCACCGTCGGCGCGCAGTACAAGTTCAACCCGAACTGGGGCGTCACCGCTGAAGCCGAGCTCGGCAACGGCGACCAGGCCTACCTGTTGGGCGTGCGCGCGAGCTTCTGATTGATGCGTCGCGCACGAAAGCAAAATCCCGGCCTCGGCCGGGCTTTTTTGCCTGCACTGCACACGCGACTCAATGTGCCTCGAACAGACCTTCGGGATATTCGGGCTTGCGTTCCCGCGCCAGGATAACCTTCAAGCCTTCGATCGGCGTGGTCTCCTCGTGCAACACACGCTGCACCAGTTCGGAAATCGGCAGTTCGATGCCATGGCGATTGGCCAGGCGCATCACTTCGTCCACCGTATCCACCGACTCCACCACCTGGCCGATTTCCTTCACCGCTTCGCTGATGGACTGGCCGCGGCCAAGGGCCAGGCCCAGGCGGCGATTGCGGGACAGGTCGCCGGTGCTGGTCAGTACCAGGTCACCCAGGCCGGCGAGCCCCATCAGTGTTTCCGCACGGCCACCCAGCGCGACATTGAGTCGCAGCATTTCATTCAGGCCGCGGGTGATCAGGCCGGCGCGCGCGTTCAAGCCCAGGTTCATGCCATCGGCAATACCGGTCGCGACCGCGAGCACGTTCTTCATCGCGCCACCGAGCTCGGCGCCGAGCATGTCGCTGCCGGTGTAGGCGCGAAAAGCCGGGCCATGCAGGGCTTCGGCGACCAGCAAGGCGAAAACCTGGTCATCGGAATGCACGGTAACAGCGGTCGGCAAACCCATCGCCACTTCACGCGCGAACGAGGGCCCGGTGACAACGGCGAGCGGCACCTCGGGGCCGAGGATCTCGCCCGCCACTTCATGCAGGAAACGACCCGAGCCTGGTTCAAAACCCTTGGTTGCCCAGGCAACGCCCGCCCCGGCTTTGCGCAAGGGTGCGATCGCATGCAGGGTCTGGTTGAACGCGTGGCTGGGTGTCACCACCAGCAACAGATCGGCGGACGCTACCGCTGCTGCAAGATCAGTCGTTGCGCGAAGCGATGCCGGCAACCCGATGCCGGGCAGGTAACGCGTGTTCTCGTGGCGCTTGTTGATTGACTCGATCTGTTCGGCGTTGCGACCCCACAGCGTGGTGGGGTAATCGTGCCGCGCAAGCAGCGCAGCCAACGCTGTGCCCCAGGAACCTGCCCCGAGCACGGTGATGCTGAACTTGCTGTCTTCGCTCATGCAGCCACCCAGGCTACTGATGCGGGCCGATTCAGGCGTTGCCACTCTCGGCGACCGAGACCGAGCCGGGCTGTCCGTCGGCGCGACGACGCAGGCCTTCGGCATACAGCGCTTCGAAATTGATCGGCTGCATGTAGAAGGGCGGGAAGCCGCCGTTGGTGATCAGGTCGCTGATCGACTGGCGCACGTACGGGAACAACACATTCGGGCAGTAGGTGCCGAGCATCATGTCCAGGGTGCGGTCGTCGAAACCGGCCAGGCCAAAGATGCCGGCCTGTTCGACTTCGGCCAGGTAGACGGTCTTGTCGTTCAAGGTGCAGGTCAGCGTGACGCCGAGGATTACTTCAAACAGGTCGCCTTCGAGACGGCCGACTTTCTGGTTGAGGTTCATGTTGAGCTGCGGCTGGCCTTGTTCGTTGAACACGGCGGGCGCGTTCGGCGCTTCGAAGGACACGTCCTTCACGTAGATCTTTTCAACGGTGAACTGGGCTTGGGACTGGGCGTTGCCGTCGGCGAGGACGGGGGTGAGTTGGTCGGTCATTGCGGATACTCCGGTGAAATGCGTAAACGGAAGATTATGTCATAGGGCCCAAGGCGCAGCGGTCAGCCCAGGCCACAGCGGTCAGCTCCGGCCCTTGGTCAGCGGCAGGTTGGCCTGTTGCCAGGCGCCAATGCCGCCGTCGAGCCAATAGACCTTCTTGAAGCCGGCCTTCACCAGCTTCCTGGCGGCATCGCTGGAGGCGGTACCGCTGCGGCAGGTCACGGCCACCGGCAGTTCGCGGACCTTGGCCAGCAGCTTGCTTTCGGGGTCGAACTGGCTGGGGGCCACGTTCTTTGCACCCGGGATGTGGCCCTTCTCGAAATCGGCGCTGGCGCTCAGGTCAATGAGCAGCGCGTCGTCGCGGTTGATCAGCGCGGTCAGGCCGGCCGGATTGACCGATTTGAAGCCGCTGAACAAGCGGGAGACCTCGGTGTAGATCAGCGCCAGGGTCAGCCCCAGCAGGGCCAGGGACAGCAGCGCGTGTTCGCTGGCGAAGGCGAGCAGTGAAGCGAAGGTCATGGAAATCTCGAAAGGTCTTGCGGGCGGGCATTATCGGCGGCCCGGACCGCTGAGCCAAGCACCAGCCGTTCAGGCCTCGGATTTGCCCGCCAGGGCCACGGCTTGCGCTGCCCATTCCAGGGCGGTGTCGAAACCGTCGGCCATGCCCAGCAGGTTGGGCTCGTCGCCCAGGCCCTGGCTGATCAGCAGCGCGTGCGGTTGGGGTTGCACGCCCGACAAGATGACCTGCGTACCGTGCCGGGCGCAGCGCGAAA
>JBBRXD010000230.1:0-4076 GCA_038248775.1 Lysobacterales bacterium
CGATGCGCGCGAGCAGCGACGGAATGCGGATCTCAAGTGCCGGGGTTCGCGCGCGTTGTTGCCTGAGACCTTGAAGGTAACCGGAGATATCCGGCGCGTGCAGTCCGCCGAGTTCGAACTCGCGTTGCGCCGCGGTGGCGTCGCCGGGTAAGGGTAGGCTGCAAAGAGTCGCAAGCGCCGCGCCGAGGTCGCGCGCGTCCAGGGCTGCGATTCTTCCCGTGGCACCGCGTGGTAATACGTGAAGCGGCAACCGGGCGAGGGCTCGGATCCAGCTCGCGCCGAAACCGCCTTCGCCGTCCAGCAGCGATGGCCGCACCAGGCAGTAGTCGGCACCGCTGGCCGCGAGTCGGCGTTCGCCTTCGCGCTTGCTGCGCAGGAAACCGCTGCGATGCGGGTGCTGCAGGCCCAGCGCCGATACATGCACCAGGCGCAGGCCACGCGCCGCGCAAGCAGCAGCCAGAGCCTCCAGGGCATGCACGTGCACGGCGGCATAGGTCTCGCGTCCCCGTTCGCGCAGGATGCCGACGCAATTGACCACCGCATCGCAGCCTTCAAGCAGCGTCAGCCAGTCGGCAGCGGCGAGTGCTTCAAAGCGCACGTGGCGCAGTTCGCAGGCCTGGGCTCGCTCGCCCAGGCGTCGCGATACGCGTCCGGGGTGGCGACTGCCTACAACCACGGCCTCGCCCCGCTCCAGCAATGCGGCCACCGCGTGCCGCCCGATGAAGCCAGCCCCACCCAGCACCAGGACGCGCATCTTCCGCCCTTCTTACAGACATTTCTGTATTGACAGAAATAATAAGCTGGAAATAGACTGGTGGCAAGCCACCGATACAGCCATGAACACGCCCAGCGAAGCCCTTCCCGATAGCCTGAGCCCGATCCGCCGCCGATTCGTCATGCACTGGGGCGAGATGGGTTCACGTTGGGGAGTGAATCGCACTGTTGCCCAGATCCACGCATTGCTGTTTCTTTCCGGTCGCCCGATGGACGCCGAGGACATCGCGCAAATCCTTTTCATTGCGCGGTCGAATGTCAGCAACAGCATCCGCGAGTTGCAGAACCTCAACCTGGTGCGCACCGTTCACCTGATCGGGTCACGGCGCGAACATTTCGAAACTTAGCGCGACGTCTGGGAACTGATGCGCACCGTGGTGCGCGAGCGCAAGGCACGGGAATTCGATCCCACCGTGGGCGTGCTGAAGGAATTCATGGCCGATCCGCAATTCGCGGCCGAGGACAAGGATGTCCGCAAGCGTATCGAGGACACGCATGGCTTGATGCAGGCGATGTCCGGCTGGGGCGAGGAGATGCTTCGCCTAGAGCCCGCCACGCTGATGAAGGTGATGAAGCTGGGCAACCGGATCCAGAAGTTGCTCCGCGAGAACAGCAAGTGACTGTCGCCTGGCCGCTTTGCATCTATTACGACGCGCACTGTCCGCTGTGCGCGCAGGAGATGGAATCGCTGGCGGCCAACGATGTCTTCTCGAGACTGCAGCTAGTGGATTGCTCCACGCCGGATTTCCAGGATCCGTTTTTGGCTGAAGCAGGTATCAGTGCCAGGCACGCCATGGACTTTATCCATGCGCGTGATGCGGATGGCCGTTGGCTGAAGGGTGTCGCCGTATTCGAAGCCGCCTATGCCGCCATCGGCGTTCACGGCATCTCCCGCCTGCTCGCCGATCGACGCTTGCGTCCGCTCTGGGACTGGCTGTATCCCCGCATGGCAAACAACCGCAGGTGGTTGTCGCGCCTGGGCCTGAACCGCCTGTTTGGCAAGTTGGTCGCGACGGCCGCCAAACGCGCTGCGATCCGGGCTATGGCTTGCGCTGAAGGCAACTGCGATATAAGTGGGAAGGGCCGTCACAGTGCCTGACCGTTCGCGCCCGGGCGCACTTGCCGAACCCACCCGCGCCAAGGCCTGCGCCCTGGCCAGCCGCGACGCGTTCGCCGATTACAACCGCCGCTTCGGCGAAATCACCCGCCGCGCGCGCGGCCATTTCGAAAGCCGCGACTGGCACGCGGCACGCACCGATGCGGTCGCCCGCATCGAACTCTACGACCGCTGCATCCGCGAGATTTCCCACGCGTTGGAAGCGCATCTCGGCGACCAGGCCCAGGACCGTGCGCTTTGGAACGCCGTGCGCGACCACTACGCCAAGCTGATTGCGCCGCTGCTGGACCAGGAGTTGTACAAGACCTTCTTCAACACGCTGACGCGTCGTTTTTTCAAGACGCGTGGCGTGGCGGCTGACATAGAATTCGTGGCGCTCGACATCGAGCCCACCGATCGCATCACCCATCCGGTGGCGCGACACAGCTATGCGGTGTCGGGCGACCTGGTCGGCACGGTTCGGCGCTTGCTGGGCGACTACCGCTTCGCCGTGGGTTACTCGAAGCTGGCAGCCGATGCCGAATCGGTAGCCAGCAAGCTCGAGGCTTGCGTCGCTGGCGATGGCGAGCCCGACGTGCTGGCGATCGAATTGCTCGATACTGTCTTCTATCGCGAGCGCCGCGCCTACCTGGTGGGCCGTGTATTCGGCCGCGACCGCTATTCGCCCTGCGTGATTGCACTGGTGAACGAAGACGCCGGCCTGCGCGTGGACGCCGTGCTGGTCAACCGCCACCACGTGGCCGTGTTGTTCGGCTACACGCACAGTTATTTCCACGCCGACCTGGCTACCGTTGGTGATGCAGTGGTTTTCCTGCGCACGCTGTTGCCGCGCAAGGCGGTGGACGAAATCTACACCGTGCTCGGCCGCGCCAAGCAGGGCAAGACCGAACGCTATCGGCACTTCTTCAGCCACCTGGCCGCGCATCCCGAACAGTCGCTGGTGCACGCCGACGGCGAGCGCGGCATGGTGATGGCGGTATTCACCCTGCCCTCGTATCCTCTGGTATTCAAGCTGATCCGCGATCAGTTCGGCTACCCGAAGGAAAGCGATCGCGCATACGTCCGCAACAAGTACTCACTGGTGTTCAAGCACGACCGCGTCGGCCGCCTGATCGATGCGCAGGAATACCGCCACTTGCGATTCCCGCGCGCGCAGTTCGAGCCGCTGCTGCTCGACGAACTGCTGACCCAATGCCGCGAATCGGTCAGCGCCGAGGGCGAGGACATCGTCGTGCACCATTGCTATGTCGAGCGCCGCTTGCGTCCGCTCAACCTGTACGTGAAGGAAGTGGAGCACGACCTCGCGCTGGCCGCGATCCTCGACTACGGCCAGGCCATCAAGGACCTTGCCCGCAGCAACATCTTCCCCGGCGACCTGCTGCTGAAGAACTTCGGCGTCACCCGCCATGGCCGCGCCATCTTCTACGACTACGACGAACTGTGCCTGGTCAGCGACTGCCAGTTCCGCCGACTGCCCGAACCACGCAATGACGAGGAAGAGATGCACCATGGCGCCTGGTTCTACGTGGGCGAGAATGATGTCTTTCCCGAGCAGTTCCCGCGCTTCCTGGGCATGACGCCGGCGCAACGCGAGGCCTTGCTTGCCGCGCACGGAGAAATCTTCGACGTGCGCTGGTGGCAGGCCCTGCAAGAGCGTTACCGTGCCGGTGGTTTCGAGGACGTGCCGCCGTATCCGGAGTCGGTGCGCCTGCTGGCTCCAGCCCATTGAGGCAGCGCGTTGGAACCTCCAGCATCTGTACAAGATCCAAACGCGCACCGTGTTAGCCTCGATCTCCAGATTCGAACCGTCCACCAGGAGTCAACGATGCGACTTTCCCTGATTGCCATTGCCCTGTTGCTGGCCAGCGCCAGCGCGCACGCCCAGGATTCCATGGCCCCCGCGATGCCCGTGCTGCCACCACCCGCGATGCAGCCGGTCGCTGCGCCGACGATGGCCCCGGAGACGAGAATGCAAGAGACGGGCTCTGTCGACATCATGCTGGCTGGCGACTGGCGCCCGGACGCGAACAAGGCACGCGACGTGTATCGACATCCGCGTGAAACACTCGGTTTCTTTGGCGTGACGCCAGACAAGAAGGTGATCGAGATCTGGCCCGGTGGCGGCTGGTATGCCGAGGTGCTGGCGCCCTTGCTGCGCGACGCAGGCGATTACACCGGCGTGATC
>JBBRXD010000231.1:0-4042 GCA_038248775.1 Lysobacterales bacterium
CATCTCGCGATGGGTCAATCGCGACCGGAGCGACTTGGCTTTTTCGAGCAAGCGGTAATATCCCGCGTCGTCGCCCATACCCAGGCGAAGCCTGGCCAGTTCGATGTAGGCCATCGCGAAACTCGAATCGAGCTTGATCGCCTCTTCCTGCAGCGCGGCCGCCTCTTCGATCCGACCTTCCCGGCGCAACTTCTGCCCCAGGCTATAGGCGCGCAAGGCATTGAGGTCGCGCGTGGTCGCCTCGGGCAAGGCTTTGTTGCCGGCCTTGATGTCCTTCACGGATTCGCCGAATTTCTCCCGCATGTTCATCGCGACCGTGTCCAGCGAGACGAGCAGCGACTCCACGCCGCGTCCTTCTGCCGACTGCGCATAAACCGTGGCCTGCGTATTCGGATCGACCACTTCAATGCTGACACGCATCTTGCCGCCAACCTCCGCGACGGTGGGCAGCAGCAGTACGCGCGCTCCTTCGCGGATGGCAATCTCGCTGCCAATGGCGCGATCGATCGAAGTCTGGTTGCCACGACCCATCCGGTCGAGCGCGCTGCGTACTTTCAGTTCCGGCACGATGTTCACGAATCTTGACTGCTCCAGGCCGATCCGGAACGCCGTCTCCAGTGAATCCTCCAGGCGCGGGTCGGCGGTGAAGTTGCTCATGTCGCCGATCACGACCCAGTCGCGTTCACTGAAAGCCACCGCCGGCGGGCTGCGCAGGACGCTGTACGCATAGAAGCCACCAACCAGCAGGAACAGCACGAGCTCGGCCGCCACCACCGGCCCACGACGCCAGACCGGCAATTCGCGCCAAACCTTCTGGCCGGACGGCGGCTCGACCAGGGGCGCGAATCCAAGCTCGCCCACTTCATGCACCAACAAGGGAGCCGGCACGCCCTTGAACCGATAGCGGCCATGCACCAGCCAGCGCAACCGATGCGCGCGTTCGCCCAATTCCGCCTGCGCGCGCTGCGCCAGGCTTTGCGCCATGCTCGAAATCAGGATCTGGCCGGGCAGGGCCAGCGACATCAGTCGCGCCGCAACCGGCTTGGCCAGGCCCTCGACCTCGAGTGGCTTGGCGCCCGCGGCCACGGCGTGGTCGGAATTGCTCCAGGTCATCACCTCGCCGACATGGATGCCGACCCGCGCGGTGAGGGTTGAGCCTTCGCTACTGCTGAAGTGGCGCAAGGCCTGCTGGTAACGCAGCGCGAAATCGACCGCCTGGATGGGTCGCTCGAAGATAGCCAGCAGGCCGTCGGCCTTGTCGATCAGGCGGCCACCGGTGAACTCCAGCAAGTCGCGGATCTGCAAATCGAGACGCTTCAGCGCCAATGCCGCGCGGGCATCACCGAAGCGTTCGATGAAGGCCGTGGAGTCCACCAGGTCGGCCAGCAGGACCGCACGCAGCAGGGGCGTGACGGTACTGCCAGCGGGCGCCCGGGGCGAACTGTTCGGGGTGGCGATCATGACCTGCGTTGACGTCTATGTGATACGAGAAACGCCAATATGGCCCCAGACAGGACAGCGGCGCGCCCTACAGTGCAAGTCTCCAGCGGTCGCCTCCGCGGCTCTTGGCCTCGTAAAGTGCCAGGTCGCCCTGGCTGTACCACGCGGACCAGCCACCGGGATCCAAACAGAAAACGCCACCCACGCTGATGCTGAGAGTGTGCTCGCGCAGGCTGGGCAAGCGCAGGGCGCGGATGGCCGCAATCAGCCCCAGGGCGCGGTTGGCGAGGTCGCCCTCGTCGACTACCCGCAGCACCAGTGCGAACTCATCACCGCCCAGCCGACAGGGCAACTCCAGCGGCCCGGCGATCCGTCGCACCTCGTCGGCGACGGCCCGCAAGGCGGAGTCACCGGCCAGATGGCCGCTCAGGTCGTTGAGTCGCTTGAAGTGATCGATGTCGATCAGCAGCAGGGCAAGCCGCTTGCCCACCATCGGGTAGCGCGAGCTCTCGTCCAGGAAACGATACAGGCCGCGGCGGTTGGACAGCCCGGTCAGGTCGTCGGAACGCACCAGTTGCTGCGCAACGGACAACTCGCTGCGGGTCTGGCGCAGGGTATCGAGCGTTTGCATCAGGTCCTCGTTGCGCCGGCGCAGGCTTTGCATCAATTGCTGTTCGCCGGTGACCAGGTAGGTGAAGCTGCGCTGCATGAAGCGGGCGATGGCGGCCGGGGCCAGATCGATCAGGTGCGAGAAAGCATCGGACGAGACTTCGAAAAGTACGCCTTCCGACTCCACCACCGCGGTGGCGAAACGCTGGTGCTGGCCGACGAATACCGACAGCTCGCCGAAGTATTGGCCGGCACCGAGGATTTTGTCGGCCAGGCCGTCTTCGAAACGAAGGCGCACCTCGCCCGATTCGATCAGGAACATGGATTGCGCATCGTCGCCGCGACGAAACAGTTGTTCACCCGGCAGCACGGCGCGCGCGTCGCCCACGCTGGTCAGCAGCGTCCGCTCCTCGGCGTTGAGCACGCTGGGCAGCAGCCCGGCCTCGGCACGCTGGGCCAGGCTGCGGGAATGGGTATCGACTTGGTTCACGGACACTCGAGACGGGGGGCGACATCCCGAGTGTAACCAAACGCGGCGGGCCGGGAACGGTCCCGCCGTGCGCTGGGTCAAGAAATCAGCGAATTAGTAGATTTCGCCCATTCATTCAGGCTGCCTTGTCGGGGGCGTCCTGGAACTGTTCTTCCTCCGTCGACCCCTTGAGCGCGGTGGTCGAACTGGTGCCGCCCTGAATGGCCTGGGTGACCGAGTCGAAATAGCCGGTACCCACTTCGCGCTGGTGCTTGACCGCGGTGAAGCCACGCTCGGCCGCCGCGAATTCGGCTTCCTGCAGTTCGACGAAGGCGCTCATCTGGTTGCGTGCATAGCCGTAAGCCAGGTTGAACATCGAGTAGTTCAGCGAATGGAAGCCGGCCAGGGTGATGAACTGGAACTTGTAGCCCAGCTTGGCCAGCTCGTGCTGGAAGGACGCGATGGTGGCGTCGTCGAGGTTCTTCTTCCAGTTGAACGAAGGCGAACAGTTGTAAGCCAGCATCTTCCCCGGGTACTTGGCGTGGATGGCGGCCGCGAACTTGCGCGCGAACTCGAGGTCGGGCTTGCCCGTCTCGCACCACACCAGGTCGGCGTAGGGCGCATAAGCGATGCCGCGGCTGATCGCCTGGTCCAGGCCCGGGCGAGTCTTGTAGAAGCCTTCCACCGTGCGCTCGCCGGTGATGAAGGCCTGGTCGTTCGGATCAATGTCGGAGGTGATGAGGTCGGCGGCTTCGGCGTCGGTGCGCGCGACGATCAGGGTCGGCACGCCCATCACATCGGCGGCCAGGCGCGCGGCGATCAACTTCTGCACGGCCTCCTGCGTCGGCACCAGTACCTTGCCCCCCATGTGGCCGCACTTCTTCACGCTCGCGAGCTGGTCTTCAAAGTGCACGCCGGCCGCGCCGGCTTCGATCATCGACTTCATCAGCTCGAAGGCATTGAGCACGCCGCCGAAACCGGCTTCCGCATCGGCAACAATCGGCTGCAACCAGTCGGTGTCGTGGTTGCCTTCGGCATGATTGAGCTGGTCGGCGCGCAACAGCGTGTTGTTGATGCGCTTGACCACCAACGGCACCGAGTTGGCCGGGTACAGGGATTGGTCGGGATACATTTCACCGGCGACGTTGGCGTCGGCGGCAACCTGCCAGCCGGACAGGTAGATGGCATTCAGGCCAGCCTTGACCTGCTGCATCGCCTGGTTGCCGGTGAGCGCGCCAAGCGCATTTACGAAGGGTTTTTCGCCGAGGTACTTCCACAGCTTGTCCGCACCCAGTCGCGCCAGGGAATGTTCAATGGCGACGGTGCCGCGAAGGCGCACCACTTCCTCGGCCGGATAGCCGCGTTCGATACCGGCCCAGCGTGGATTGGTGGCCCAGTCGGCTTTCAACTGGTCGGCGGTGGCAAGCGTGGTGCTCATGATTCATATCCTCGGATCGGTGTGTGTGTGGGAGCGGCCTTGGCCGCGATGCCCTGCTGACAGTCGCCGCCAAGGCCGCACCCCCA
>JBBRXD010000232.1:0-3996 GCA_038248775.1 Lysobacterales bacterium
ACCGTTGCAAGGCCAGCGAGGTCGTAGTCCCTGCCGCCGTTGCTGCTGCGACGGTTTCCCCTTGCGCTACCAGACGCGCGGTCGCCGTCAGCGGTGACCGCATCCTTGATCGGGGCCAGCGGATCGCGCCCCTGGCCCAAGAGTTCCGAGGCGATCAGCGGTTGTTCGGAACCGAGGGTGGTGCTGGCGAAGGGCACCGTCCGGTAACCCGTAGCGGGCGCGGTGCCGTAGACGGTTTCGAACGCAAGCGCCATTTGCGCCCGCGCCCCATGGGCTCGTGCCATCGTGTTCTCCTATCGTGTGTGGGGGTCAGGCCAGCGGATCGGCCGTGGAATAGTGCAGGATGACCGCGATCACCGCCGCCTTCAGGCTGGCAGCACCCTCGACCGGCAGATCAACCGGGCGCGGCGCTTCCGCCTCGACCCAGTCGCAAAGGCCGCCCAGCGTGCGGTCAGTCGCAATCGCCGCGCCGATGCTGGCGGTCAGCGTGTCGAAGGCCGCGTCACGCGCAGCACCCTGCACAACCGCCTCGATCTCGGCCCGGTGCTGGTAGTGGTAGCGCAGGGGCGACAGCGTGACCTCCGGCTCGCCCGGCTCGCCGTCGCGCAGGATCAGGAGGCCAGCGGCGGGGACGCGCTCGGGCAGGACGTCGCCGCGCAGGGCGATGGATGGCAACGCCGAGAGCCGCGCGTACAGCGCGGCCAGGATGGTTTCGCGGGGTGTGGGCATGGTGCAGACCTTACAGATTTTCTTTACCGAACGCCGGGCCGGAAGCAACGCACGGCAAGGTAAATACTCTTTAAACGATTGCGCCTACAACTTATCCTGCGGGTCGGTGGGAGGTTTAATGCAGCACAATCTTCGGGAATTCCTCCGCCACGGCGGTAGCGGCCAATATGTCGTTACCAAGCAGAATGGCACGGTGTACGGCTACCGCGCAGCCATTTCGATCAAGTCGCTTTTTCCCGGCTATGCCGATCTGCGGGCCACTTTCACTGACCAACTGGACCGCGTCATCGCCGATAACACCCGGATGCTGATGAATGCGCTGACACCACCGGACACCGTTCCATGGGTGACGGAAGCCGATCTGCGCGATGTTTCGGATGCGAAAGATGAGGCGCTGCGCCAATGGGATGAGCGTCTGGCCGCCATCTTTGACGAATATCAAACCCACCCGCAACGCCTTCGCCCGTTGCGGACCAGCATGGAAGATCGTCTGCTTCGGGCCTTTGCTGGCCTGATCAACCAGCTTCGGCAGCAAGACCTCGGCATCGAACGTTATATCTGGCGCTCCCGTGACGATACCAAAGTTCGCGATAGCCATGCGGAATACGACGATCAGGTGTTTCGCTGGGACGAGGCACCCGCAGGCGGCCATCCGGGTCAGGCGCATAACTGCAGGTGCTACGCGGAACCACTCAGGCCTGACGCACCGAATGATGTCACGCTTGTTGAATATCTCCCCACTGAGGGCGGCTACCCCCTTCAGGATCTCGCCGAACACGAGGCCGCTGGCGGGCATACAATTGAACGGCACGTCGGCAAGAGCGAAACCTTTCTCATTGGCATGGTCAGTGTGCCGGAAGCCCGGACTCTATTCTACACGGTTTATCGCTGGCGCCACGGTTCGTTTAGCTCGCTTGCGGCTGCGGAGAGGCTGACGAACGCGAACCTTTCCCGGAACGCCGCTATCGTGAATGCTGTCGCGACAGGGCAATTGGAAGATGCCTTCATTGAGAGCACCTTCTCCAGCGTGACGGGCCAGGAAGCCTATCGGTTGACTCGAGGAGCGTCCTCACCAATACGACTTCGGACAACCTATGGCGTGGGGACGTATATTCGCCATGCGCCAGAAATGCTGAACGGCTTCATAATCATTACCTCCTATCCTAGGAACGAATAACGTGAAAACGCCCCAAGCCTTCCATGACTTTACGTTGCAGTTCCATCAGGATCTGCATCTCGTTTATCCGGATTGGGCGTCTGCATCACCCACTGCACGCCATGCAATCTACAAGAGTTTCCGCCAGAGGTATGGCGACCAGGCGGTGCGCGACTTGAACGACTTCTCCGATAAGCTGTTGTCTGACGAGCGTGCCGATCTTGAGTCCTTTTGGTTCAAAGAGTCCAAGGCTGACTGGGTCATTTCCAACGAGGGTATCCGGCTACTTTTGAAGGACTTTCAGGCATGGGCGTCCTCTGTGTGACGACGGCCTGATTCACTTACGACCACCTGCTCTCCACCCAATTCGCCACGATCAGCCCCGGCACCGCGTCATGCGCCCGCTCTGCGTCCCGCGCCAGATCCAGCCGCTTCGGCAGCTTCACCTGCGGCACCAGCAAAAATACCGGCACGGTTGCGACACCACGCCCAGTCTTGGACTTGGAAGCAACCGCCCGGCCCTTGCTGTTCAACCGCCCCTCAGCGACCAGCAGACTCGGGCCCCTCCGGCGATAGATGAACCGCAGGCGCAGTCCGGTGCGGCGCTCCCATTCGCCGGGGGTGATCCGTCCGCCACGGGTGGATTTCCCTGCTGCTGGCGTGGGGATCGCCAGCCAGAACCCGTTCTTCGAGCGGATCAGCGGGCCGGTGTCATGCGCACCGACTATTACCGGGGCGTTCGACCAAACCAGCGCGGCGGCGTTCAGGCTTTCACCGGATTTCGGGAAGCTGGCGAGCCGGATCGAGTTGGCGAGCCGGGTGCCCAGCCCCGCGCCGGTGATCTGCGTCCGCCAGGCGGATTTCAGACCGGTTCCGGCCTCGCGCATCGCGGCCGTCACCGCACGCTCCCCTGCCGCGACCTCGGCCGCCATCATGGCGACGATGTCGGGGTCTATGTCGAGCCGCAGTTTCATGCTGGCCTCAGTTCAACTGTCCAGACCAGCCGTTCTCGGTCACGGACCGGCTCGCCCTGAATGAGGAAGGCATCACCATTGATCTCGATCCTGTCGCCGGGGCGCGGGTTCGGCACTTCAGCCACCTGCAGATCGACGCGGGTGGTTTCCGACCAGAGCCGGGCACCGCCGAACTCGGTGACGTCATCGGCGCGTCGGGCAATGAGGCGCACCAGAACGGGCGCGCCGCCGTCGGCGATATAGACCGCATCGCGCCCGATGTTTCCATCGGCGAACAGCGCGCCGACAGCGGCGGCTAAGGCGGACATCACGTCCGCCGCGCCGAACGCAGCACCTGCGGCCGGGTACAGATCGGCAGCGGGTTCGACTCGATCTCCAATCGAACCCATTCATCCCGGTCCCTATCGGGGATCATGCGGGCGTAAAGCGGCTGGCCCAGCGTGTTCACGGTCTCAAACGTGTCGGCCGGGGCGTGGTAGATTTCGAACAGCCCATCGACGGCTTCGGGATAGAATACTGCCTTGTCGGTCGCCACCCCAAAGCCCGCACCGCCCCGGTAGCGCCGGAAGGTGATACCGCCGAAGCTGACCTCATCGGCGATGCGGGACCGCAGATCGGCGGCGGCAGCAGTGTTGAGGTAGGTCTCGCGGACCTCCTTGTGGGCTACCAGATCAGCGAAGAAGGCCGAACCGCATTCGGCGCGCAGCGCAATCGCACCGGTGGCAAGACCACCCATCACATCCTCGACGCTTTCGATCAGCGCCTGGCAGCGTTTGCGCAGCGCGCCCGACGCCGGGGTGGCGTTGTCGAGGTCGAAGTCCACCTCGGTCGCGGGGGTGATGCCGAACTCAATGAAGTAGTTTACCACCGTGGCACCGTCGCGCGGATCTTTCACCAGCCCCTGGATGCCGTTGAAGAGATGATACTCGAACGTGGTCTCGGCGTCGTTGCGCAGGCGGCCCAGCTTGCGGGCGACTTCGGCCTGCACCTGCTGGGTGGCGGACTCTGACCCGAAGTCACGCACCTGCTGGATTTCCGAGGCCCAGATCACGTCCTGTTTCTTGAACTGGCGGCAGACGAAAGCCCGCACATCGCGGCGTTCGGGCGTCTGCTGGTCATAGGCCGAGCCGCGTTCGG